>JAVHOY010000161.1:6030-12627 GCA_036170295.1 bacterium | reverse complement strand
GCTTCCTGCCCGATGTACAGGTGCATGAATCCGCCTATCTTGCCCTGCTGATACAGTTCCGCGCCGCGTTCTTCAAGGCGGCGGATCAAAATCATTTGATGATACAAATCCAGTTGTTGTTCTTTCTTCATACTCACTCCTTAAGCGGACGACATTATATCAGATGATTCTAGTCCAAATTCCTCTCAAATTCTCTCCGCTTGCCAATCTGACTTACGGTAAAATAGAAACATGAATTGGCTGACGGGTTCAAAACAAAACGACGCAAAAAAATTGATTGCTCTGCTTGCGGATTCAACCAAGCGCGAGGCAGCCGCGCAGGAATTGATTGCGCTTGGCGCGGATTCTGTTCCGCCATTGATTGACGCGCTTCAAATCCAAACCTCAAATCTGATTCCGCTTTACGAGCAAGTTCTTGCCCGAATATCTTCTGCAACTCCTGAATTGATTCAGCGACTCAAAAGCGCGCATCCCATTGTGCGCGGGCGCGTCGCAGAGGTGTTCTTTTTCAGCAAAGATAAAGCCGCCATGCCCGCCTTGCTTGACGCGCTGAAAGGCGAATACTTTACCGTGCGTTCGCGCGCGGCGCTGGCTTTATCCAATATGGACGATGCGCGCGTCATCCCGTATTTATTGCCGCTGCTTAAAGATGACGAAGACGAAGTCCGCAGCGCCGCGTGTATTGCCATTGCGAAGTTCCGCGATCCGTCTACGTTTGATGAAATTGCAAATGTCTTGCTGGACGATCCGAAGATTGAAGTCCGTCAATCTGCCGCGCGCGCATTGGGCGATACAAAACATCCCGCCGCGACTTCATTCCTGATTGAAGCCTTGCACGATTCGTCCTGGTGGTTTGAACGCGAACATGTTGCCGATTTATTGAATGCGATTGAAAAAATGGGTTCCGCAGCCGTTGAGCCGTTGATTGAATCGCTCGCCGACAAAGAAGCCACAGTCCGCAAGTTTGCCGCAACCCTGCTTGGCAGATTGGGGGATGCGCGCGCAATTGAAGCGCTGGGCATGGCGCTGTATGATTTGCATAACGAAGTGAGAATTGCCGCCGCAGAGGCGTTGATAAAGTTTGACGCGCAATCCGCGGCGCTTTTTATCGAAGCCTTGCATCATCCCGAAGCGGACATCCGCGAAAACGCAGTTTACGCGTTGAGCAAAATCAACGATCAACGCGCAGTCGCTTTAATTATTGAAATGTTGCAAGACCCCGATCGCGGCGTACAAAAACAAGCGCTGTCTTCGCTTGGCGAATTGCGCGACCCGCGAGCGATCCCCGCGCTGCAAATCATCGCTGCCAATCGCGCCGATCGGGAAATGTCTATGCGGGCGAAGAAAATCCTTGAAGCGCTGAAATAGAATCACAATAGATTCATTTGTATAAGTAACTTGCGCAGCATCGGTAAGTAAAGAAAAAATTTTTGCAAAAATTCTAATTTACTTTTTGACCAAAAGCCCAAGATGATTTGCGACCTCGCGTTCCTTGCCCGCGATGTTTTGATCTATCGGCGAATTGAGAACGCGCGGCTTGCCGTCCACGCCTCTGATCGTCATTGTCGAAGAGCCGCCGCCATCCATGTTGACGCCGGTATACACGCCGTAAGAAAGCAGCAGAGCCGCCAATTCAGGGAAGGTAACTCCCTCGCTGAAGTTTGGTTGGCGACCGTCTATAACCATGAATATCAACCAGCGCCCATTCCTGTTCAATCCAATCGCTGTGCGCGGACTGGGCGTTGCCGCCGCGAGATTCTTCACCTCTTTCCCGTCTTGCACCACTAAGCGATCTCCTGAAACTGCGTTGAATGCCGCTGGCGATCCGTTAATGGAAACTTGATTCTTTGCGCTAACGTAAACGGTGGGTTGAATATTTTTTATTGGCGAATATATTTTTCCGCGCGAGGCTGCGAACCCATTGGCTTTGACGAGGGCGCCGCCGTCGGGACAAGAAGCGGCGAGAGGATAATTTGTCGCGTCCAAATATGTGAAGCCGTCTCCGTTAATTGCAAGCGATAAGTTGAAGTCTTTCAAAAATTTAGACGTCGCGCGCGCGCATAAAAATCCATTTGCGTTGGTTGAAGGAGTTACAAGAAACTCCAAGCCAACAGTTTGCAAATCAATCGCCATGACGTGCATTCGATTCTTACGCGGGCTGACGAGGTCTTTGTATAGGTAAGTTACGCCGGGAAAAAGCGTTTGCCTGATTGAAGCGGGGCGCGTATTAAAGTAGAAAACCAGATTTTTCTTTTCGCACCAGCCAGTCAAGCCATCTACGCGGCGCGTTTGAATCCAATTGGGGATAGATTCATCCAGCGCGGGAACTGTGTCGTCCAGCGTCAATGTCCCAAGAATATTCGCGCCGACGTTGGGCGCGTCGCGCACAGGCAGCGGCGCAATGCCCACGCGATACCATTTCTTGTCCGCGTCAACAGGAATTGGAGCAGTTTGGTCGTCGGGGTTGGGCGGCAACGGCAAATCAGAACCAATCAGATGCGCGCTGGAACTCCAGCCGCTGATGCTGTTGTCTAGTTTGTGAATGTTCAACCAAGTTCTATTTGGGTTCGCGCCAATCTCTTCGACGACTTCGCCAAAATAAATTTGCCCAACAACTGCGAAGGCGGCGTCGGGTCCTTCAAAAACGTCCAACGCAGTGGAGGCGACGCGATATAGTTTTTTGACGACGGGCGGCGGAGTCGGGTTAATAAATTTCAAATAGGTTGCGAAACTCCAGCCGATTAAACTATTATCGGCTCTGCGGATTCGCAGCCATGCGCGATCCGTCGTCGCGCCAATTTCTTCGACGACTTCGTTTGTACTGAGCAATCCAATCGAGTTGTAACTGGTTCCGGGTCCTTCGCGGACTCGCAGCGAGGGTTGCGCGGTAACGAGATACATCTTTCCTGTGGGTGTGCCGGTATCGGGGATAGGCGGCGGCGGAGGCGGAGGAGGAGGCGGCGGCGCGTCGCCGATTTTGAATCGCGCGCGGAAGGTATCCAAATCGCCGTTGAAATAATTGAGATCAATGCCGTTGCTTTCCGCGCCGTAAAGTTTTCCGTCGCCGTGATCGGTGTATTGCCAGAACAGCCATTCATCGGCTGTCCAGGGTTTTGGAACGGACGGTTTGACCGCGCCGTAGTGAGCGATCCATAACGGATATTGATGGAAGTATTCAAGCGCGCTGGCTTGCGTCGAGGCGTTGGGGGCGTTGTCTCGCCAGTAATAATACGCGGTATAAATTGCGATCTCTTTCCCGCCCGTGAGTTGTTTGAGTCGTTCAAGGAAGTTGTACCAGTTTTTCCAGCCTTTGTAAGCGCCGCCATAGTTTTCTTCCAAATCTGCGAACAAAGGCAGTTCGCCGAAATCGCCGTCAAATTGTTGCGCCCACAGTTCGGCTTGACGTTTGGGGTCGGCGCGGCTGTCGTAGAACCAATAGGCGCCGCGCGGAAAGCCCGCTAGTTTTGCCTCGCGCCAGTTGAGTTTGAAGTCGGGGTCAACCCATAGGTTTTGTCCCGCGCGGACAATGACAAACTCTGCGGATTGGCGCATCTTTGGAAAGTCAATGCCTTGCGGAGTTTGAGGATCGTCTTCATAAAAACTGATATCGGGTCCAATAATGGCAGCCATAACGCGCTCCTTGTGATGAGATCAACTTTTACGAAATCGGTACGGAATGAACAACAGAAAGCCAATCGCAATGACAATCTGTCCAACGACTACTCCCATAGATTGCCAAGGACCAAAATAAGGGACTTGCGGATAAGGCTGCGAGCCCATGCCGAACACATCCGCCATGCCTGCAAATACCGAGATTACATATCCTGTAGCGACGATGCGTGAACCAATATCTGCGATGATCGTGCGCTCGCCTCTCCACCATAAAGCGGAAACGCCCATGTATCCGCCCAAACAAATGAAAGCAAGTCCCGCAAGAAATACGGCGATTTGCACAAAGCCGACAACGGGGCTGCGATCCCAGCCGAATAGATTTGGTTTTGCGCCGATGGCAAAAATCAGCAAACCCAAAAAGGAGGTTGCCAAACTGATTCTTAAACGCGGCGCGACAGAATCTTCGAGGCTTGTGGTTTCTGGCGTTGGGTCGGATAGGGTTGTATTCATTAGGTTTACGGCAAATCTCTTTTTAATCGCGCGATCCAGTTTCCGCCGAGAATGTTGGCGACGTCTGTTTCAGAATAGCCGCGCGTTTGTAATAAGGGAATGAGTTTTTGCAAGTCGGCGATTGTATCCATCTCTGGCGGAACGGATTCTACTCCAAAGCCGCCGTCGAAGTCCGATCCAATTCCCGCGTGTAATGCGTCTCCCGCGATTTGGCAAATATGGTCAATATGATTCGCAACATATTCAAGCGGAACTTCGTCGCGTTGATTTTTCCCCGTCAGCCAGCCGACCTTTAGATAAGTATTGAACGGAACGACTCCGATGACTCCGTCGCGTTTGATAACGCCTTCGATGATGCGATCTGAAAAATGACGATTTGAATTTGCGTTAGGCATTAGCGAAAGACAATTGCCGTGTGTGCCGACAATCGGTCCGCGATAAATATCGAGGGCTTCGATTGCGGCTTGTTCGTCCATGTGACTGAGATCAAGCGTGAAGTTGAATTCCGCCATCGCGTTGAGTAATTTGCGCCCGTCGTCTGTCAGCGGACCGGGTTCGCGCCAGCCGCCGCAGTAGCGCGTGCCGACCCACGCGGGTCCGATCAAACGCAAGCCGAGACGATGCCACTCTTCGAGTTCGTCTAATTCGCAGATGCCTTCCGCGCCTTCCATGAGAACGACCATGCCGACAGGATTTCCTTCGGCGCTGGGAGATTTCCAGCGATTGAGAATCGCGTCAAGGTCGGAGCGCGACGCGACAAGGCGAAATTTATCGGGATTAGAATCCGTCATCCGATGATAGGTCGTCAATTGTTCGCGGTAAAGTTGATGGGCTTCCTCGTAAGTTTTATAAACTTGATTTGCGTTAGCGCCTGTGTGCCAGCGCGCGGGAGTCGCGTAAAGCGTCGAGAAGACGATTGCGACTTGTCCGCGCTGATAATCGTCCCAGCCCAAAAGCGCGCTGCCGCTTTCTTTTTCCGTTGCGCCGCCTTTTTCGATCTGGCGCGTTTCAGTGGCGGAGCGCGTGTAATCGCGTCCGTATTTGAGCATGTTGTAAGCAATATCTTCGTGAGCGTCAACTATGATTGGCATATTATTGAAAAGCGCGCCTTGCGGCGCGCTCTATTTTTTTTATTCTTGGTTTTCTTTAGGTTCTTCTTTGGCAATTTCTTGCGGCTGCTCTTCGGCTTCTTGCGGCTGCTCTTTGAATTCTTGCGCCAGCATCTTGAAGTCTTTATCTGCGAAAGCGGCTGAGTCTACTTTGCGAAGGCTGAGACCGATGCGATGTTGTTCGGTGTCAATGCGGATGACGCGCAGGGTTTTGACTTCGCCTTCTTTGAGAATTTCTTTAGGATGCTCCACGCGATTTTCGCTTAACTCGGAGATGTGGATGAGTCCTTCAATGTCGCCTTCAAGTCGAGCAAATGCGCCGAACTTGGTGAGGCGCGTAATTGTGCCTTCAACCAGTTGCCCAATGCTGAACTTTTCGATGCGACTCTTCCATGGGTCGTCCTGCAAAGCGCGCATAGATAAGCCGATGCGTTTTTTCTCGCGGTCAATGTTAATGACCTTGACTTGGACTTCTTGCCCGATTTCAAGAACTTCCTTCGGATGAGTGATGTGATCCCAAGAGAGTTCGGAGAGATGCACTAAACCATCCGCGCCGTTGAGATTGACGAAAGCGCCAAAGTCCGCGAGGCTGGTGACGCGCCCCGTGTAAACCTTGCCTTCTTCAAGTTCGCTGATGACGCGATCTTTCATCGAAGCGCGCGATTCGGTATTGGTGTTGCGTTCGGAAAGGATCAAGCGGCGGCGTTCTCGGTCTACTTCGATAATGCGCACCGAGATCGGCTGCCCAACCATTTTCTGCCAGCGCTGTTCGGGCGTATCGCCGGAAGATTGCGCGCGACGCGCGGCGCTGACTTGCGAAGAGGGAACAAAACCGCGCAAGTTGCCGACGGCGGCAATCAAACCGCCTTTGTTGAAGCCAATAATCTTTGTGTCCATCACAGTCTCGTCGGCGATCATCTTCTCGACGTTTTCCCATGATAGTTCTTCCTGCGCGCGTTTGAACGACAGAACGACGTTGCCATTTTGGTCTTCGGGATTAAGGACAAAAACGTCCACTTCTTGTCCCACTTGTAACGCGGCGCGTTCTTCGGCAGTCAATTGCTCCAGCTCGCGCCCGGCGACAACGCCTTCGGACTTTGCGCCGACGCTAATCAAAATCTGATTTGCGCCGATGCTTGCGATCATTCCCTTTCGGATTTCGCCTACTTGAGGCAGCTCTACATTCAAAGATTCGTTTTCAAGCAACGACGCCATCGTTTGGTTGCTGGGCTGATCTCCTTGTGTTTCGGCTCCTTGCCCATTCGGGGCTTTATTCTCATCCATTGCTCACGGCTCCAATAACTGAAATATGATTTGGATTATACAAGTGAATTCGTAACTTGGCAACCCTGCAATCTCTTTTGTT
>JAVHOY010000161.1:3381-5930 GCA_036170295.1 bacterium | reverse complement strand
GCTTTTGGATCCCATAAGTTCAGCACAAGGATCGGCATGTTATTTTCCATGCACAGGGAAATTGCCGTGCTGTCCATCACTTCAAGGCGACGATTAAGAACTTCAATGTAGCTGAGGCGATCAAATTTTTTCGCGTTGAGATTCTTCTTTGGATCCGCATCGTATACGCCGTCCACCTTCGTGGCTTTGATGACGAGCTGCGCGTCTATTTCAGCGGCGCGCAAGGCTGCCGCTGTGTCGGTGGAGAAAAATGGATTGCCCGTTCCCGCGCCAAAGATAACCACGCGCCCTTTTTCAAGGTGGCGCACCGCGCGGCGGCGGATATACGGCTCGGCGATTGCGCGCATTTCAATGGCGGACATTACGCGAGTCAACACATTCTGTCTTTCCAAAGCGTCCATCAACGCCATCGCGTTCATGACGGTGGCAAGCATACCCATATAATCGGCGGTTGCGCGTTCCATGCCGCGTTCTAATCCTTGTTTGCCGCGCCATAGATTTCCCGCGCCGATCACAACCGCCACATCCACGCCCATCTCGCGCACTTCTTTAATGCGACTGGCAATGGATTCGGCTTCATTTACATCAATGCCAAAACCAGATTCGCCGCCCAGCGCCTCGCCGCTTAATTTGAGCAAAATGCGTTTGTATTTCAGTGTCGCCATTCATACCTCCAAGTTGCGTTCCAAGAATTTTACCGCGAAGAAAGGAAGCGCGCAGAGAAAACTTCACAAAGCGCTTCGCGGCTTTTATATAAAAAAAAGCCAACCCGAAGGCTGGCTTTAATCGCTAACTTTGTTTGGCGCTTTCGCCAAGTTCCCATCGCTGAAAGCGGCGGACGATCAAATTCTCGCCGATAGCCGCAATGTTTTGCAAAATCAATTTTTCAACGGTCATTGTTTCGTCGCGGATATAAGTCTGACGCATTAAACATGCTTCATCCTTATATTTCTCAAGGCGACCTTCGACAATCTTGTCCATCATCTTTTCGGGTTTGCCTTCTTCGATGGCGCGGGCGCGAGCGATGCCGGCTTCATGTTCGAGGTCGGCGGCGGGGATGGTATCTGCGGCGATGTATTTGGGCGCGCTAGCTGCAATTTGCAAAGCGATCTCATGCGCGAGGGCGCGGAATTGCGGCGCGCGGGCGACAAAATCGGTTTCGCAGTTAATTTCAACCATCACGCCGACGCGTCCATTGCCGTGAGAGTATAGTTCGACGACTCCGTTGGAGGCTTCGCGGTCGGAGCGTTTGGCGGCGGTCGCCATTCCTTTTTCGCGCAGCCAATCTACAGCCTTTTGAAAATCGCCGTCGGCGTCTTGCAAGGCTTTGCGGCAATCCAACATAGGAGCGTTGGTCGCGCCGCGCAGTTCTTTGATCATCTGTGTTGTTATTTCCATATCACAATCCTAACTTTACTTTTTTATCGCTTCAATTTTTTATTGCGCGTCCGCAGCGGGAGCGGCAGGGACTTCCGTTGGAGCGTCTGCAACGACTTCGTCTTTACGGCTGACGTTCAATTTTGCCAAAGTCGATTCGCCCAACAAAATATCTTCGCCTTCTTCTTGATCGGCTTCCACGACGGGTTTGCGGGGCGCGCGTTTAGCGGACTTGTCTTCAGGTTTCGCGTCCGCCGCAACTTGTTCTGGTTCTTCGTCCTTGCGCATGGCTTTGCCTTCCAACACTGCATCGGCTACTTTAGCCACAAGCAACTTGATTGCGCGGATCGCGTCGTCGTTGGAAGGAATCACATAGTCAATATTTTGCGGATTGCAATTCGTATCCACCATTGCGACAATCGGAATCTTAAGCAGATTGGCTTCGCGCACGGCGGCGTCTTCGCGTCCCACGTCAATGATGAAAAGTAAATCGGGACGGCGCTTCATAATGCGCGCGCCAGAGAGACGAGTTTGTAAGCGCGTAATGTCGCGTTGAATGAGCAAGCCTTCTTTTTTTGTGAGGCTGTTGATTTCTTCGGTGTCTCGCACCTTTTCAAGGCGTTCCAATTCTTGAATGCGCTTGAACATGGTCGCCCAGTTTGTGAGCATACCGCCCATCCAGCGTTCGGTGACGTAGGGCATACCGCAACGCGCAGCTTCTTCCGCGACGGTTTCCTGCGCCTGACGTTTAGTGCCGACAAATAAAACATTGCCGCCGTTCGCAACCGTGTCGCGAATGACGTTGTATCCTTGATGCAACAACTTAACCGTTTGTTGCAGGTCAATGATATGAATACCGTTGCGCTCGGTGAAGATGTACGGCTTCATGCGGGGATCCCACTTGTTGGTGCGATGTCCAAAGTGAACGCCGCTTTCAAGCAGGGCTTTCATAGAAACGACAGCCATTGTATTGCTCCTTATTTTTTCCATTCCCAGCGCGCAAATTTTCGTGGCGCGGAATGGAGCGAGTTTAGCGGGGATTTGAACCCGCTCAGAGACGCTTGTTGCCCGTCTCAGGCAAGATGTGCTTTTTTCAAAGCGGCGGGATTATACCATAAGGTAAATCTGGGGCAGAAAAAAGCCCTGAGTTTCCTCAGGGCTGACGGCTAAAT
>JAVHOY010000161.1:0-3281 GCA_036170295.1 bacterium | reverse complement strand
ATTGCGCTTCTGCGGCAGGAGATCCGCCAACGCAACTTCGACCAGACTGGGAGTCAGCGAAGAGCCGCTTAAATCCGCGAATGCGATCAAGCGATTCAACGCGCCTTCCAATTCGCGGATGTTGGAATTTACGCGCGTGGCGATGCTTTCAAGAATTTCATCCGAGATATGTCTGCCGGTGCGCTCCGCTTTAGAGCGTAAAATTGCCAGACGCGTTTCAAGATCAGGCGCTTGGATGTCGGCGGTTAAGCCCCACTCGAAGCGCGAACGCAGGCGTTCTTCCAGCGTCACCAAAGACTTGGGTGGACGATCGGACGAAACGATGATCTGCTTATCCTGTCCATGCAGGGTGTTGAAGGTATGGAAGAATTCCTCCTGCGTAGATTCTTTGCCCGCGATGAATTGAATATCGTCCACCAATAAAACATCCGCCGAGCGATATTTTTCGCGGAAGGCTTGCGTGGTGTGTGTGCGAATGGCGTTGATCATGTCGTTCGTAAATTCTTCGGAGGAAACATAGAGAACGTTCAAGCCGTCGGCGTGACAAGCGTTGCCGATGGCGTGTAATAAGTGCGTTTTGCCAAGTCCTACGCCGCCATAGAGGAAAAGCGGATTGTAGGCGCGGGCGGGTTTCTCTGCGACTGCCTGACATGCCGCGTGGGCGAGACGATTGCCAGAGCCGACTACATAAGTATCAAACGTATAACGCGGATTAAGATTGACGTGGCGCGGTTTGGATTCGGCAGGTTCAACTTCGTTGGAAGATGCGGTTGCCTCAGGCTCTGCGCGCAATTCGCTCTCTTCGGATTGCGAAACGACGAAATCTACAGAAACGTTTGAATTCAAAGCGCCAATCAACAAACGGCTGACCGCGCCAGAGAGTCGGCTTTCCAACCAATCGCGCGCATACGCATTGCGAACGCCAACGGTCATCACGCCGTTATTGTATGCGACAGGGCGGGTGTCTTTGACCCAAGTATCGTAGGATGCGCGCGGCATTTCCATTTGAAGTTGCGTAAGGACCGATTGCCAAGCCTGTTCTGCATTTACTGCGTTCATAAATATTCCTTGATGCAAGATTTTGAGAGCATTTAAACTAGCCCGCCTTTGGTTGCGGCCCATTCATGGATTGCTGTGTCGTTTGTAAAAATTCTTTTAGGGATTCGGATGGATGAGGCAACCATCCTTTATATCAGCGCGAGTACATTCTAGCAGATACCCGTCCAAGATAACAAGGCGTAAACCCTACGATAAGTTAAAAAGATGTATTTTGTTAAGGTCTATCTTTCTTAAGAAGAGTCCGCGTATTCAAGCGGAATTTTTCGCTTGAGTAGAACAACCGTTTCAGCCAAGCGCGCCGCCTTGCTCTCCGCAGCCCCCCATATATGGGCATAGACGCCGTTTTTTAGAGGAGCCGCTTGAGTCAATCTTAAAAAATGATCGCGCAAAGATTTTTGATTCATATTAAACGAGACTCAAACTTCAGCGACTCATTCTGCAATGATTCATGATTCACGCGTTGACTGGTCTTACGGCGCGCGGAGTCCACACCAGCACGGTCGTTCCCTCGTTTGGCGCGGAAGAAATATCCACGTCGCCGCCGACGGTGCGCGCGCGCGTTTGCATATTTGCGAGTCCATGTCCAATGGACGCTTGCATCTGATCAACGTCAAAGCCCTTGCCGTCGTCTCTGATTTCCAACAAAACGCGGTCGGGAGTCGTCCACACTGCAACTTGCACTTTTTTCGCTTTGGCGTGTTTTGCCGCATTTGCCAAAGCCTCCTGACAAATATGGAACAAGACCAGCGATTGCGTATACGGCAAATCTTTCAAGTCTGTATCCGGCTCGGTCAAGTTGACTTCCGAGAAAGTATTGGCGCGATATTCGGCGATCAGGCGTTTGACTCCATTTAGCAAACCTTCGTTGCCGAGTTGACGCGGACGCAGATCAAGAATATAAGCGCGGATGTCGCGTATCGCTTGATTTAATCCGTCAATCGCTTGATTGATGCGCCCTTGCGCGGCTTGCGGGTCTTTATCCAATATATGTTGGACGCCTTCAAGCGAAAGCCCCACGCCGTAAATGGATTGAATAATGCCGTCGTGCAAATCCATGCCGATGCGATCGCGTTCTTCCAAAATAGCGAGGCGGCGCGCATTGGAATGCAAGCGCGCGTTTTCAATGGATAAGCCCGCCCACGCGCCGACAGCCGTTAATAGTTGAACGCTTCTTTCGTCAAAGGGCTCGGCAGTGCGCGTCGCTACGCTCATCACGCCCATCAAATTTTCGCCGGAAGCTAAAGGCACGCACGCAATTTGCTGAAAGCCCGCTTGGACAATTGCCTCGCGCAGAAAATTTGTGTCGTTTGCCAAATACACGCCGACCATCGGTTCGCGGGTCTTTGCCACAATGCCCGGATAGCCTTCGCCAACGCGGAAAACATTCTGCGTCCAAAACGCTTCGGCGGCTTGCCCGCGATGCAAAACCATCCGCAGCGTTGTCTTATCTTCTTCCAGCAAAAATATTTCGCCCGCCTCAACTTTCATGTAATTCACAACCAGACCGAGCGTTTTGTTAAGAATCTCATCCAGTTCCAAACTCGAAGTTAAGGCGGACGCGATGCCGTTCAGCAAAGCCATATCCACGTTGCGGCGAGTCAGCGCCACGTCGCGTTCCTTCATCTGCTCGTACAACATCGCGTTTTGAATCGCAGTCGCGGCGTACGCGGCAAGCATTTGGATAATCATTTCGTCGTCTTCAGTAAATTCAGCCGCTTCTTTTTTTTCGGTCAGATAAATTTGTCCCAATTGCTTATCGCCTGAACGAATTGGAACTCCCAAAAACGATTCCATGTGCGGATGGTGCGCGGGAAAACCAACCGAACTGGGATGGTTTTTGATCGAAGGCGTACGGATAGGATTTTCAGCGTTCATCACCGCGCCAATCAATCCGTGTCCAACCGGCGGATGCGCCATCTTTTTAATTTCTTTATCCGACATACCTACGGTAATAAATTTTTTTAATTTCCCCCGATCGTCCAATACGCCTAACGCGGCGTAACGCGCCCCCGCTTGTTCGCAGGCAGTTTTTGCGATGCGCTCAAGCAGCGTCTCTAACGAAACATCTTTCACTAATTCCAAGCTGGCGCGATGAAGCGCAAATAAACGTTCCTGTAATTGTTCGCGGGTAAGAAGCATGGAGACATTATAATCAATCAAACGCTTCTTGATAGAATTTGGTAGAACGCAAACGCTACACTTGGATAAACCCATGACAAACT
>JAVHOY010000160.1:0-2834 GCA_036170295.1 bacterium | reverse complement strand
GTCAGCCCCAAACACGAACACTAAGAGTCAAAAGTCGAAGATCAAAGGTCGGTTCGTTATATCCTCGACTTTCAACTTTTGACCTTTGACCCGAATCCCATGAACAAACTCTCGCGTCTCTCGCGCATCTCCCTTTTGTTGGGATTTTTCTTCGCCGCAGATAAAGCGCTGGCGTTTGGAAAATCTCTGCTCTTCAATAAAATTGTCGGCTTGGAAGGCATGGGAATTTTCGGCGCGGCAAACAATATCCCCGATTATCTTTCCGCGTTGCTTTCTGGCGGCGCGCTGGGCATGGCGTTTATTCCCGTGCTGACAGAATATCTTGACAAAGGCGAAAGGCGCGAATCTTGGGAGCTCTTTTCCAAGATCATCAATCTGGCGTTTGTCATCACCGGATTTTTCGCCGCGCTCATTATTCTGCTGGCGAGTCCGCTGGTGAAATATATTGTCGCGCCCGGATTTTCTGCCGACAATCAAATCCTCACCGCGTCGCTGATGCGCCTTGATCTTGCCGCCATCGTCATCTTCTCCATCAGCGGATTGGTGATGGCAAGCCTGCAAGCGAACCAACATTTTTTCCTGCCTGCGCTCGCGCCCGTTTTATACAACCTCGGACAAATTTTTGGCGTGACGATTCTCAGCCCAAGCGTCGGGCTTCATATTGGCTCAATTCAATTGCCCGCGTTTGGCATGGGACTCTACGGAATGGTTTATGGAGTCATCATCGGCGCGTCGCTGCATTTGCTGATTCAAGTTCCAGGATTGATCCGCTATCAATTCCATTGGACTCCAGTGATCGAATGGAAAAGTCCCGCGGTTCAGCGCGTGTTGATTCTGCTCGGTCCGCGCGTGCTGACGATGGCGTCCATTCAAGCATATTTTTTGATGCGCGATAATCTCGCGTCGCGCTTTGACGCGGTCGGCGTGGGCGCGCTCAATTTAGGTTGGACAATCGAACAAGTCCCAGAGACGATCATCGGCACAGCCATTGCCGTCGCGTTGCTGCCATCGCTGGCAGAGTTTATCAATCGCAAGCAAACGCAGGATTTCACAAAAACCGTCAATCGCGCTTTGCGCGTGATGTTGGCGCTTTGTCTGCCCGCCGCAGTTCTGCTGGCGCTGACAGTTCGTCCGCTGGCGCAAAGTTTCTTTCACTATGAAACTGCGCGGCTAGATTTATTAACCGCCTGCACATGGGCTTTTCTAATTGGTTTGCTCGGCGACACTTGGCTTGAAGTTGCCGTGCGCTCGTTTTATGCGAATCAAAATACGCGCGCACCGCTCGTCGCCGCGTTTTGTCAAGTCATCGCGTTTGTGATTTTGTCGCTGATACTTTCGCCGATCATCGGTTTGGCGGCAATTCCTTTATCCGCCGCGTTGACGTTTACAACGCAAGCCATCATCTTGCTTACGATTCTTAATCGTAAATTTCCCGGCTTGTTGAATATGGATAAAACATTAATCCGCGCGATTTCATCCGCCGCAGTTGCGGGCGTTGTCACCGCAGGCTTGATCTACCTCCTACCTTCGCCCGCCATACTATCCACATTCGCCGCGCTGACTGTCGGCGGCGTTGTCGCGCTGATTATCATTTGGTCTGAAGCGAAGCAACTTGTAAATTTATAAAAATAAGACCTGACAGGTTTTGAAAACCTGTCAGGTCTTAACCCTGATATAATTTTTCGCATGAACATAAAGCGATTTTTTATCTTTCTCCTATTAATCAGCGTCATGGTGTTTGGACTATGGCTTCCCGCGAATGCCGCGCCAACTATGCAACAAATCGCCACGCCCACTGCGGGTCCCGATGGGCGCGTTCTTTACATCGCGCAACCTGGCGATACTTGCACACGCATCGCGGCGCTGAACAGCATCACCATTGAAGAACTGCGCCGATTGAATTCCAAATTAGACGAGAACTGCACCATCGTCGCGGGGCAAGAATATCTGATCGCGCTCATCTCAGTGGAAGGGACTCCCACTGCGGGACCTTCTCCCACGCCCGCGCCGCCGACAGCCTCGCCCACGCCGTTCACCGGCACCACCGAAATTTGCGTGCTATTGTTTGACGACGTTAACGGCGATTCGCTAAGACAGGAAACAGAGCCAGCCGTTGCGAATGGAGCCATCAGCGTAACGGAAATTAACGGAGAATATTCCGCCGCGCAAAAAACCCTCATTCCATCAGACCCGACTGCATATCAGGGGATTTGTTTTTTGGATGTGCCTGAAGGCAGTTACAACGTCACGGTGGGTATTCCCGATAATTACAACGCGACCATGAATTTAAGTTCGTCATTGGACGTGAAAGCCGGCGACCGCGCTTTTGTGGATTTCGGCGTGCAATCAAAAGATGTAGTGGCTAACCCCAACGCGCAAGGAACGCCCAACGCGCCGACGAAAACGCCATGGCTTGGGATTTTGGGAACGATCTTTTTGCTTGGCGGCGCGGGGCTTGGATATTACGCCTGGCGCTCAGGCAAACCTGAAAGCAAGTTATCAGGCGGAAATATTTTGAAGAAGTAACAAGTAACGCGACATTTATGTGGTTGCCATAAGGCGACATAAATGTCGCGCTACTTTACTCGAAACGTTTTTCGATGAACGGGGGAAAATCCAAATTGCAAAATCGCTTTGCGATGAATCAATGTGCCGTAGCCTTTATGCTTTGCAAAACCATATTTTGGATATTGAGAATCCAAACTCATCATTAATTTATCGCGCGCAGTTTTCGCTAATATAGATGCAGATGCAATGCTCAACGAAATCTGATCGCCTTTGACAAGCGCGGCTTGCGAAATATCCAATTCGGGAAGTTCAAGTCTAAAATCGGT
>JAVHOY010000159.1:0-2840 GCA_036170295.1 bacterium | reverse complement strand
ACATCCCCAGCCAATCGCTTGCCATCTTTGCCAAGCCCGCCGCCGCGCCTTGACGGGCGGTGCATTGCGGCAGAGATTCCAAAAACAATCTTCCATATTGTTTTGTCAGTACGCGCCGATCAAGAATCGCGACAATGCCGCGATCCGAAGCGGAACGGATCAAGCGTCCAAACCCTTGGCGGAATTTCAAAATGGATTCGGGCAGATAATATTCGTTGAACGAGTCTTCGTACAGTTCGGAGCGCGCGGAGATGATCGGATCGCTAGGCACGCCGAAGGGTAGTTTGGTGATGACGACCACCGAAAGCGAATCGCCTTGCACGTCCACTCCTTCCCAGAAGGATCGCGTCCCAAGCAACACGGCGCGGTCAGTGGATTTGAACGACTCCAGCAGCGCATTCGGCGAAGCGCCTTCGCCTTGCTCAAACACGAAAATATCCTCGCGCGCCAGCGGACCTGTGATGGTTTGCGCGGTTTTCTTCAACGCGGCGTAGGATGTGAACAACACCAACATTCGTCCGCCGGTGGCTTTGGCGGTGGAGATGATGGTTTTATCAAGCGCTTGCTGATAGCCTTGCGCGTTGGGTTCGGGCATGTCGTTTGCCACATACAGCAACGCGCTGGATTCATAATCAAACGGCGAGCCGAGCGCGAGCGTATCCACTTCGTTGGCGTTGAGCGTGTTGCGCAGATATTGAAACTCGCCGTGCGTGGTCAGCGTAGCGGACGCCATTACCACGCAGGTCTTTTCATTCCACAAATGTTTTTCCACCAGCGGACCGACGCGCAGCGGCGCGGCGTTGAGCGATAATTTTTCTCCGCGCGGATTAACTTCGATCCAATAAATTAATTCATTCGACGGTTTGCTCATCATGCCCGAAGCGGCGGCTTCCGATTCGCCCATGCGGCGCATCAGGCTGCTGAGGTTGCCCATCACATCTTCGAGATTGTCGTGACCTTCCGCGTACAGGTCGGTCAGCGCTTTGTAAATTTCTTCGAGCGATTTCAAAAGCAGCGACATTGTTTCGCTGAGTTGACTCCACATGATCTCGACGTCGTCCCAGCCTTGCAGCGTGCGCGTGGCGTTGACCACGCGCAACTGCCACGAGTAGTTGCTGACGGGTTGTCCCTGTCGTTGAATGGCGATGAAGTCGCCGAGAATGTTGAAAAATTCTTTGGTGATTTGTTCAAGTCGAAACGCTTGATCGGTGGCTCGTTTGGCTTTTTGTTGCATCAATCCAAAATCGGAGGGGCGCAGCGTTTCGTGCGTTTCGGTTAGCAGTCTGCCTAACACGCCCGCCGATCCGCCGCCCAATTCTTTTAACATGCGTTCCAAGTCTGCTTGCGTGAGGCGGAAAGATAACGCGCTCGTCACCGCATTCTCGACGTGATGCGCTTCGTCAATAATGACGTAATCGAATTCGGGCAGAACTTTTCCGTTTGTAGAAGCGTCCGAAAGCAAGAGCGCGTGATTGACAACCAACAAATGCGAACTCAGCGCCGCTTGCTTTGCGCGGAAAAACGCGCACGTTCCGCCCATGCGCCCCAAACAGGATTCATTCGTGCAAGCGTCGTCTTCGGCGGAGAGTCTGCTCCACACTTCGCGTTCGATGGGACCTGTGAGATTCAATTCGTTTCTATCGCCGCTTGGATTTTCCAATTGCCAGACGATAATTTTTGAAAGCACGCGCATTTCATTTGCGTCTTTCGGTCCGTTCTTACGCATATATTCAAACTTGCGCGGACAAAGATAATTGCTGCGTCCCTTCAAAACCGAAGCGCGCACGTCAAGGCTCAACGCGGCTTGCAGATCGGGAATGTCTTTTTTGATTAACTGATCTTGAAGGTTGATCGTGTTCGTGGAGATGACCACGCGCGTATTATTTTGGACTGCGAACAACGCGGCAGGGACAAGGTACGCAAATGATTTGCCCACGCCGGTTCCCGCCTCAACCAAAAGATGATTTCCGTTTGACAGCGCTTTGCTGACCGCGCGGAGCATATCCACTTGTTCGGGGCGATACTCGTACGATTTAAAATATTGCGAGAACGGACCGCCATGTTCCAGCGCCGACGCGGCTTCTTCGGGATCAAGCGCGGTTGGCTCTTCGTTCTTTTCGATGGGCGGAAAATTCTTGTTTGCAGAATCAAATTTGAGTTTGGGTTTTGTCGCGGCGGGGATTCGCTTGGCGGCAATCCCATCTTTGGCGCGCAGTTGAAGCGCTTGTTCAAAAGCCCAGCCTGCGTCCCATTTTACAAAATGACCGAGTTCGACGATCTCTTCCAAAATTTCTGGCGGAAGTTCGCGCGCCATTTCAATTAATTTAACATAGCAAGCGTGCGTGACGCGCGCGTCGTCCAGCGCGCGATGCGTGGCAGGCAGCGGAACGCCAAGTTGCTGACCCAGCGAGCCGAGATTGTAACGACTCGCGGTTGGCATCAACACCGACGCGAGTTCGTAGGTGTCAATGGTTTGCTGATATTGAAACAATCCCGCTTTGCGCAGGAAACCAATATCAAATTTAACGTTGTGTCCGAGAATGGGGGAGTCGCCGACAAATGCGGCGAGTTCATGCGCGACGTCGCGGAAGCGCGGCGCGGCGCGCACCATCGCGTTGTCAATATTGGTTAATCCCGTAATAAAATCGGGAATGGCTTTGCCGGGATTGACAAGCGTAGTGAATTCATCTTCCACGCGATGTCCGTTGAATTTAACAGCGCCAATTTCAATGATGGCTTCGCGGTTTTCGTCCAGCCCGGTGGTTTCTATGTCAAGGGAAACAATGGATGTCATATTAGAACAAGTGTATCATAAACCAACGCGACATGAATGCCGCGTT
>JAVHOY010000158.1:0-2849 GCA_036170295.1 bacterium | reverse complement strand
TCGGCGACGGCAAGGAACTGGCGAACATCGCCATCGCGCGCGCCTTCCGCAAAGGCGATTGGCGTTCGGGATATTACCGCGACCAAACTTGGATGTTCGCGCTCGGCGCGCACACCATTCAGGAATTCTTCGCGCAGCTCTACGCTCACGCGGACGTCAGTCACGACCCCGCGTCCGCTGGGCGCATGATGGACGCGCATTTCGGTTCGCGCAATCTGCGTCCCGACGGAACGTGGAAGAATCAAACTGAGATGTACAACATCGCCAGCGACGTCTCGCCCACCGCCTCGCAAATGCCGCGCACAGTGGGACTCGCGTATGCGTCTGTGTTATATCGCCAACTGGACGCGCTCAAGCCGTTCAAAGATTTTTCGCGCGATGGAAATGAAATCGCGTTTGCGACTATCGGCAACGCCTCCACAGCCGAAGGCATGTTTTGGGAAAGCGTCAACGCCATCGGCGTGCTCAAAGCGCCCGCCATCGTCACCATCTATGACGACGGTTACGGCATCTCCGTGCCTAATCAATTTCAAATGGTCAAGGAAAATATCGGCGCCGCGCTCAAAGGCTTTGAACGCGACAGAGAGAATCAGAGCGGCTTCGATCATTACACCGTGCGCGGCTGGGATTATCCCGCGCTGGTCGAGACCTACCTCAGCGCGGCGGAAATCGCGCGCGAGTATCACATCCCCGCGCTGATTCACATCATCGAGGTCACTCAGCCGCAAGGTCACAGCACGAGCGGGTCGCATGAAAGATACAAATCCGCAGAGCGTTTGAAATGGGAAGAAGAGTTTGACGGCGTGACTCGGATGCGCGCGTGGATGGTCAAGAACCGCGTTTTATCCGAAGAGGAACTGGTCGCTGTTGAACAGGAAGATTACGCCGCCGTCGAAGGATTTCGCAAGACTGCGTGGGACGCTTTCCTCGCGCCGATTCTCGAAGAGCGCAATCAAGCGCTGGATATGCTCGACGAAATCGCGCCGACGTCGGATCACGCGATGGAACTGCGTCTGATCCGCGACAGGCTCGCCAATCTGCCGTCGTTTACGCGGCGCGACATTCACAGCGCCGCGCACGAAGCGTTGCGACTCCTGCGCGACGAAGCGCACCCAGCCAAACAAATTTTAATTGAATGGAAGAACGCGGACGATAAAATTAATTTGGAGCGTTACGGTTCGCATTTATATTCTGGCGCCGCGCTGAAAGTGAATGAAGTCAGCCCCGCGTACTCAGCCGACTCGCCCACCGTGTTCGGCTTTGAAGTTATGAACGCCATGTTTGACGCGGCGCTGGCGCGCGAGCCGCGACTGATTGCTTTTGGCGAAGACGTGGGCAAACTCGGCGATGTGAATCAAGGCTTCAAAGGGTTGCAGGAAAAGTACGGCGCGTTGCGCGTGAGCGATACCGGCATCCGCGAAGCGACAATTTTGGGTCAGGCGATTGGTCTCGCCATGCGCGGACTGCGTCCCATCGCGGAGATTCAATATCTCGATTACATTTTATACGCGCTGCAAATTATGTCCGATGATTTGGCGACTCTGCGCTGGCGCACCGCCGGCGGACAAAAAGCGCCGGTCATCGTGCGCACGCGCGGACATCGTCTTGAAGGCGTGTGGCACGCGGGTTCGCCGATGGCGGGAATCTTGAATCTTGTGCGCGGCATGTATGTCTTAGTTCCGCGCGATATGACTCGCGCCGCCGGTTTTTACAACACCCTTTTGAAATCCGACGAGCCCGCCATTGTGGTTGAAGTGTTGAGCGGCTATCGCATCAAAGAGCGTCTGCCCGACAACATCGCCGAAATGACCGTGCCGCTCGGCGTCCCCGAAATTTTACGCGCGGGCAAAGATATTACCGTCGTCACTTACGGCGCATGTTGTAGAATTGTCATGGACGCGGCTAATAAATTATCCCAAGCGGGCATTGAAGCCGAAGTCATTGACGCGCAAACTTTATTGCCGTTTGATATTCACGGCGGCATTGTTGAATCGCTTAAGAAAACCAATCGCATTTTATTCGTGGATGAAGATATGCCCGGCGGCGCGACCGCTTACATGATGCAGGAAGTCATCGAAAAGCAAGGCGGCTACTTTCACCTTGACTCGCCCGCCAAGACTCTCTCTGGCAAAGCGCATCGTCCCGCGTATGGCAGCGACGGCGATTATTGGAGTAAACCCAACGCTGAAACAATATTTGACGCGGTGTATGAAATGATGAATGAAGTTGATCCTTCTGCGTACCCGGAAATTCATTAACCGCAGAGGCGCAGAGTTCGCAGAGAAAAACTTAAGGAGTTTTTTATGAATGGCAGAGGCGTGGCAGTTATTCAAGGCGTGAATCAAACAACAGAATCGATTATTGGCGCTGCCATCGAAGTACACAAGCATTTGGGACCTGGTCTCCTTGAATCTGCCTACGAAGAATGCCTTTGTCATGAACTTGCTTTAAGAAGTATTCCATTTCAAAAACAAGTTCCACTTCCAGTAGTTTATAAAGGTGTGAAATTAGATTGCGGTTATAGAATTGATTTACTTGTAAAGAATGAAGTTGTTGTTGAGTTAAAAGCCATTGAAAGCGTTTTGCCTGTTCATGAGGCACAAGCATTAACGTATATGCGGCTTGGCGGCTGGAAAGTTGGCTTGATCATCAACTTCAATGTTCCAATTGTGGTAAAAGGCATAAAAAGACTCGTTCTTGGTCTCAAAGAATAAAAAACTCTGCGCTCTCCGCGTCTCTGCGGTGAGAACTTAAAGGAGAATTTATGGCGACAAAAGTTTTAGTTCCACGTTTAGGCGAAGGCGTTGACGAAGTCACGGTTACAAAGTGGCTTAAGCAAATCGGCGATT
>JAVHOY010000157.1:0-2860 GCA_036170295.1 bacterium | reverse complement strand
CCAACGCCGCTCTCGCCGTAATTTTGAATCCATTCGTAGGGGCGCATTGCGATGCGCCCCTACGTAAATTGTCGCATCCATGTTTGACAAATGCCCTTTCCCATAGTAATATTCGCCGCGCTATCCAACCTGCCGAGGTAGCTCAGTGGTAGAGCAGGGGACTCATAAGCCCTTGGTCGGGAGTCCAAATCTCCCCCTCGGCACAACTTGACCCGTCGCAAGACGGGTTTTTTATTCTGTGCCGCACAAAATGTTTTTGGACGCTGAAAAACGCAGATGAACGCAGATTTTTTTGAAAGAACGCGATCAAAAGCAGTTTTATCAGCGTTTTCAGCGTTCATCAGCGTCCCAATTCTTAAACGTATGGTAGAAAAGTTTTTATATGAATATTCAAATTGACAAACTCATTCGCGCAAAACGTCGGACTGTGGCTCTCATCATTGAGCGCGACGGCACACTCACAGTCCGCGCCCCGATGCGCGCGCCAAAATATTTGATTGACCAATTCATCCAGCAAAAAGCGGATTGGATCGTTCGCGCGCAAGAGAAGATAAAATCCGCGCGGCTGCCTCCCACGAAACTTTATCAAGACGGCGAAAAGTTTCTCTATCTCGGCGCATCCTATGATTTGAAATTAGTCGCCGCTCAACGCGCCGCGCTTCAATTTGATAATGGCTTCACGCTGCGGCATGACGCGCGCAACAAAGCCGAAGCGCTTTTCACGCGCTGGTATAAAGAACGCGCTTTTGAAATTATCGCGGAACGCGTCAAACAATATGCGCGTCAATTTGAGTTTGCGCCAAAGCGGGTGAAAATTAGTTCTGCAAAAACGCGCTGGGGATCATGCAGCCACGACGGTTCGCTCAACTTCACATGGCGGCTGGTCATGGCTCCGCTGGATGTGATTGACTATGTTGTCCTGCACGAGCTCGCGCATTTGCGCGTAAAAAACCACTCCCCAAAATTTTGGAAAGCGGTTGAAGAGATTTTTCCCGAATATAAAAAACAGAGAAAATGGTTAAGGGAAAATGGGGAAAGGTTAAATTTATGAGCGTCATTGCGAGGGCGATCTTGCTCTTCGCCCGAAGCAATCCCCAAGACGGCAAGGAGATTGCTTCGTCGTCGCTCCGCTCCTCCTCGCAATGACGACTAGCCCATCCTCACCGCATTACAGCGTTCGCAATCTTTTCTTGAGCACAGCAACGCCAGCGGATTTTGAGACAGCAAATCAACTGCAACGCGAATCAAACTATTGAGATGAACCGCCTGCACAAGCGCGTCGCCGATATTGACGCGGCGCGTATATTTTTCAACCAGCGGCGCAATCGCATTGAAGCCTTCAGAGTCGCCGGGAAAATTACAACATTCCACTACGCGGTCGGGCAATAACGCCCAGCGGATGAATTGCAATCGTCCGCTGATTTTCTCGGCGT
The DNA here is from genome assembly GCA_036170295.1 of bacterium. Lineage (GTDB taxonomy): Bacteria > Chloroflexota > Anaerolineae > Anaerolineales > Villigracilaceae > Villigracilis. Next base: position 1,427 of record JAVHOY010000157.1, on the reverse strand, counting down.
AATGAATGCTCGTGTTGACGGTGTGATCCACGCCAAGCAACAGCGTCCAGCCGTCAGATTCCGCCAGCGCGCGGATTGGCGCAAACGGATCGAAGATCGTCTGCGAGTTGATGATCGCATCCGCGCCAATGCCCGCAAAGGATTGGATCGGATGCGCCGAACGTTTTGCTTTGGGATGTTTGCGTAACGTTTCAGGCAGAACGCCCATCATCTTATCGGCGGGCATATCGCGCTGAAACGCCTCTGCCATTTTATTCAAATCCGATTCGCTGCCGTAATTAATTCCATTGCGCGGCGGACCGACTTCGGGGTTGAGCATGGTCTTGTAAGTGAATGTCGGCATGATGATTCCGCGCGTGGAAGCCAGCGCCGCTTCAAGCATTGAATCCGCGCCGCCTTCGATCAATCCAAACGATTTCAGCGAAGCGTGCGCAATGACAAGGTTTTTATTCAAACCCAGTTTAGCGAGTCCAGTTTTAAGTTCGGTGAGAGTTACAGTCATCAGTTGTCAGTAATCAGTAATCAGTCGTTGGTCATGAGTAGGACTAGCAAACTAAAAGACTATTTCCCTTTCCAATTTGGTTTGCGTTTTTCGATGAAGGCTTTCATACCTTCTTTTTGATCTTCGGTGGAGAACAGCGTATAAAAATTGCGCTTCTCGGTTTTGAGTCCTTCGGTGAGCGTAGTTTCAAACGCGGCGTTGACGGCGTCCTTTGCCATGCGGACAGCCATCGGCGCGCGCGATGCTATTTCTTCAGCGAGGGCAACTGCCGCGTCAAGATAACCTTCCACTGGAACAACGCGATTCGCGATCCCGAAATGAAGCGCTTCGGCGGCAGTCAACGTGCGGTTGTTGATGACCATTTCCATCGTCAGATTTTTTCCAATTAAACGCGCCAATCGCTGCGTGCCGCCCGCGCCGGGAATTACTCCAATCGTAATTTCTGGCTGACCAAATTTCGCGGATTCAGAAGCGACGATCATATCGCACGAGAGCGCGAACTCGCATCCGCCGCCGAGCGCCCAGCCAGAGACTGCGGCAATAACCACTTTTTTGATGCCGCGAATCCGATCCCATTTTTCGACGCGTCCCTGTGTGATCATTTCAAACGGAAGCGCTTCCGCCATCTCTTTGATATCCGCGCCCGCCGCGAAGGCTTTTTCATTGCCCGTTACGATCATCGCGCCTATGTTTTCATCTGTATCAAAGGCTTCAAGCGCGTCAAACACTTCGGTCACCAGCGTCATGTTGAAAGCGTTCATGGCTTGCGGACGATTGAGTTTGACAATGCCCACGCGCCCGCGAACTTCTGTAAGAACTGATGTGTATTCCATGAGAACTCCTTATATGGCGCGACATTCATGTCGCGTTACGATTTTTTTTCGATTCTACACGAGAAATGGAAATATGCTACCATTGAAAAAAA
>JAVHOY010000156.1:0-2868 GCA_036170295.1 bacterium | reverse complement strand
GCGTAAGAAGATGAACGCGGGCGGGCAAAAAGCGCCAGGCTCGCGCTCCGCGTTTCTCACGCCAACAACGGGCCTCGCGGAGATTGTGGAGGCGTTGGTCGCTTATCTTCAATCCCGTAATGTTGATATGCGGTTAAGTTCAAAAGTTCAAACGTTAAAACGTTCAGACGTTGGAACTTGGAACCTGACACTTGACACTGGCTCACTTGACGCCGACGCGCTTATCCTCGCCACGCCCGCACCCATCAGCGGAAAACTTCTCGCGGCTTTCGACCCCGACTTATCTGCCACGTTGCAAAGTATTCCCTACGCTTCGACAGCGACTATCTCTCTCGCCTATCGCCAATCTGATCTGCCGCGTCCGCTGGATGGATACGGTTATGTGATTCCGCGCCGCGAAGGACGCAAGGCGCTTGCCTGCACATGGACGTCTACCAAATTTCCGCATCGCGCGCCTGAAGGATATGCTCTCATTCGCGTGTTTGTGGGTCGCGCAGGTCAGGATATTCCGTGGAATGAATCTGAATTGCTTGAACTCGCAAAAGAAGAATTGAAATTAACTTTGAATATTACGGCTGAACCAATCCTCTCGCGCGTGTTTCTATGGGAAAGCGCCATGCCGCAATACAACTTGGGACATCCTGAAAAATTAAAGCAAATTGATTCTGCGCTGGAAAAATATCCGAACCTTGCATTGGCTGGCAATGGCTATCGCGGAATCGGAATTCCCGATTGCATTCATTCGGGTGAACTGGCTGTTGAAAAAATTAAAAATCTAATGTCATTGCGAGCGAACGAAGTGAGCGAAGCAATCTCCCGTTAATTGGGATTGCTTCGTCGGGAAGATCACCCTCCTCGCAACGACATATAACAGGAGAATTTATGAACATCACCAAATCAGTTTCCCTTTTTCAAGAAGCGCAAAAATTATTTCCTGGCGGGGTGAACTCGCCGGTGCGGGCGTTCCGCGCTGTGGGCGGACAGCCGCTATTTATTCAACGCGGCGAAGGCGCGTATCTTTTCGACGTGGATGGCAACCGCTACATTGATTACGTTCTCTCGTGGGGACCGCTCATCACGGGACACGCGCATCCCAAAGTGGTGGAAGCGATTCAGCAAGCCGCGCTACTGGGAACATCTTACGGCGCGCCGAGTCCACTGGAGATTGATCTCGCCAAAAGCATCATGGACTTTATGCCCAACATTGAGATGATTCGTTTTGTTAATTCGGGAACTGAAGCGACCATGTCCGCGTTGCGGTTGGCGCGCGCCTACACCAAACGCGAGAAAATCATCAAGTTTGACGGCTGCTATCACGGTCACGCGGATATGCTGCTGGTGCAGGCTGGTTCGGGCGTGGCAACATTGGGACTGCCTGATTCTCCAGGAGTCCCGTCTGCTGTTGCTGCGGATACATTGGTTGCAAATTACAACGACCTTGAATCAGTTGAAGCGTTGTTCAAAAAATATCCTAACCAAATCGCGGCGATCATCGTGGAACCTGTGGCGGGAAATATGGGAGTCGTTCCGCCACTGCCGGGATTTTTGGAAGGCTTGCGTAAATTGACGAGCGAATACGGCGCGGTGTTGATTTTCGATGAAGTGATGACGGGTTTCCGTGTGCATCGCGGCGGCGCGCAAACTTTGTATAACATCAAACCAGACTTAACAACATTGGGAAAAGTGATCGGCGGCGGATTGCCTGTCGGCGCGTATGGCGGCAAAAAAGAAATTATGCAAATGGTCGCGCCGCTGGGACCGATGTATCAGGCGGGGACTCTTTCGGGGAATCCGCTGGCAATGAGCGCGGGCATCGCAGCGTTGAATCTGATTCGAGATGAGAAAGTATGGACGCAGTTGGAAAAGTCTGCGTCGAAGTTGGAAGCAGGAATTTCATACGCCGCAAAAAGCGCGGGCATTCCAATTCAGCAAACGCGGGTGGGAACGATGTTCACAACATTCTTTAGCGAGACAAAACCGATTGACTGGAATACGGTCAAGGTGGCGGATAAAGTCCGCTTTGGGAAGTTCTTTATGAAAATGTTGGGGAATGGAATTTATCTGGCGCCCTCGCAGTTTGAAGCGGGGTTTATCTCGATCTTGCACACTGATGCAGTGATCGAAGAGACTGTTGCCGCTGCAATGAGGGCGTTCCGCGCATGTTAATTTAGAAGGAAAATAATAATGCCGCACTGACGCATTATTATTTAGGGAGCGCTGTCGTGGCTGCGTTCGTTATGTGGCAGCGAACGCGCATCCAGAAAATGTATTTGGCAATTCATTAATCCATTTCGAGAACTGGCGATACATATTATGTTGTTCTTGTGGAAGGCAAAAGCGTCTCTGATGATTTTTTCAGAGGCGCTTTTGTTATCGATTGTGATCACCTTGTAAAATTCAAATGTCGTATCTCAAAGATATTGAGACCAGCCTAACTGTTAACTGCCAATCTATGAAGAGATTGAAGCCAGCCCGCTGTCCACCCGCCGCCGAATGGGTGTGGCTGACAAAACAATCAGCGGCCATCTGTACGACATTTCAATCTGTTTTTCTTGCGCCCTGGTAAGGTCGCCAAGAGAAAACGAACCCAAGAAACCTTTCGCCAATGCGCTTGATCCGCGATAAGGCAATTGTTTTTCTGATGCTGTACGCCGGTCCGCGCGTTGATGAAACCCGCGCTCAACCTCAACGGCGTTGAGATTTACCTGCGCTCGGGAGTGATCCACATTCGCAAAGGCAAGAATGCCAAAGAGCCTGTACGGTTTTCTCAAAGTAGATTGACTTTTTGGATTTTGTATTAAGGCTTAACGCGAAAAGCGCAAATTGAATGAATTTTTGTGAAACAAATAAAAAAATTCGCGAAATTCG
>JAVHOY010000155.1:0-2894 GCA_036170295.1 bacterium | reverse complement strand
TTTACCATTTCAATAAATCAAGTTCTTCCGCAATCACCGTGTTGCGACGGCGATAGACAGAGATTACCAAAGCCAGACCCACAGATACTTCCGCTGCGGCGACGGCAAAGACGATGATCGTGAAGACCTGTCCCGCCATTTGAGTAACGTCGCCGTAACGCCAGAATGCCACGAGATTAATATTGACCGCGTTAAGCATCAACTCGACGCCGAGCAAAATCGCAACCGCGTTTCTGCGCGCAAGGACGCCAAACAAACCGATGCTGAAAAGTCCAGCCGCGAGCATGAGATACCAAGAAAGAGGGATCATTTGTAACTCCAAAATTTAGGGGTAAGTGATTAGGTAATTAGGGATTAGTAATTAGGAAACCAATCCCTAATTACCTATTTCCTATTTCCCAATTTTATTTTTTATTGAACGCGAGATAAACCGCGCCAACCAATGCCGCAAGAAGTAAAACGGATGCGACTTCAAACGGCAGGACATAGCCTGTGGGCGAAGTCAACGCTTCGCCGAGTTGAGCGATCTGGTCAAAACCAGATGGAATAGCGGATACTGTTTTCGAGAAGCCGCTCCACTGCCGAAGCGCGGACGTCAAGCCAGCAAAGACAATCAGCGCCACGAGCGCGCCCACCCACCAATTGCTATTCACAGAAGCGCCTGTATCAGCCGCCTGACGGCGAGTGAGCATGACCGCAAAGATGAAGAGAATGGCAATCGCGCCAATGTAAACCACGACTTGCGCCACCGCAATAAAGCCCGCGTTAAGTATCGTGTAAATAATCGCCACGCCAAAGAGAGTCGCCACCAGCCACAACGCGGCATGGACAAGATCGCGCGAGGTCACAACCATCAGCGCGGAAAGGAGCGTCACGGCTCCAACGATCAGGAAAATTATTTGTTCACCAGTCATAGAAAATCCTTTGGTAATGGGTAAAGCAGTAAATAGTAAGCGGTAATTACCAATTACTATTTACTAATGATGCGCCTCTGCAACAGGCTTTAATCCTTCAATCTTTTCGCGTTCGGTCCTGCTCACCGAGCGGACAATTTCCAACGCGACCCACGCGATAATGATGTTCGAGAGGATCATGCCTGTAATATAGAGCCAACTCGGAGCGCCGCGCAAAAGCGCGTTCATCAACGCGGTTACCATCACAAGAGTGAAAGCAACGGGTGTGAGAAATTTCCAGTTAAGGGAAAGCATTTGGTCAATGCGAATACGCATCATGGAATATTTGACCCACATGATGACCCAATAGCCGAGCATGGCTTTAATGACCAAAATCAAAATCGCAAAAATGGGATTGACTTGCTCCAAACCGAAGAAGCGATAGCCGCCGAAAAAGAAGATTGACCAGAAGCCGCCAAAGGTGAAGGCGTGCAATAGTTCGCCCGCGTAGAACATGCCGAACTTCATGCCCGAATATTCGATGTTGTAGCCCGCGACCAATTCCGATTCGCCTTCGGCAAGATCAAACGGCGCGCGACCCAACTCCGCGATTGCCGCAACTAAAAAGATCAACGCGGCTAACGGCGAAAGAAAAACATACCAAATACTCTGACCTTGAATGATGGCGTTCACGCCCATCGAGCCAGAGAAGATCGTCGGGATGAGCAGCGTCGCCAGCATCGGCACTTCAAACGCAACCATCACCGCCACTTCACGAAATCCGCCAATCACCGAAAATTTATTATTCGACGACCAGCCCGCCATGATAACGGAAAGCGTGCCGATCGAACCAGCGGCGATGATGAACAACACGCCCGCGTTCAAATCTACGCCGAGCATCATCGGCGCGAGCGGCACAACTGTCCACAGAATTAATACCGACATCATGGAGAGAATCGGCGCGAGGTTATACACGACTTTATCCGCGCCGTCGGGCGTGGTATCTTCCTTGATGACTAGTTTGATAATGTCCGCGAATGGCTGGATCAAACCGTAAGGTCCGACTCGATTGGGACCGATACGATCCTGAAAACGAGAGACCACCTTGCGCTCGATCCACACCAGGAAAATATCAAGCACCATCAAAATAGTGATGAGCATTAAAATGCCGAGGAAGGCGACCAGCACATTTGCAAAAACGGCGTTCATGCCCCAGCCCGTGAAGATGCCCGTCAGCCAATCTGCCGCGACTTTCAGAGGGTCATTCCAAAAATTCATAAGTTGCTCCTATTACACAAAGAAAAGGCTGAAAGGAAAAATCCCATCAGCCTTCTCGATATTTATGAAAATTACACCCACTCCAACATTCCTTTGCGCCATGCGTAAACAAGTCCGGCGATAAGGATAAGAATGAAGACCATGCCTTCGATAACGGCGAACAATCCTAACTGTCCCAGTTTGACAGCCCACGGGAAAAGGAAAACGGATTCAACGTCAAAGACTAGAAAGACCAGCGCAAAAATATAATATTGCGCTTTGAACTGCACCCAGCCTTCGCCGACAGGCTCAATGCCGCATTCATAAGTTTCTCGTTTAACAGGATTGGATTTCTTCGGTCCAAAAAGCCATCCGCCTATAATCGCGCTAGCGGGAATGAGCATTCCGACGATAAAAAATAAACCGACATAAAGCCATTCATTCATATACATTCTCCGTCGTAAAATTTCTATATGCGCCACAATAAATCAATCCCATGACGCATAAACGCGCGAAATTGTACCATATAGAACAAATCAACCGCATGATAGCATGTCAATTTTTTAGGTGATATTCGTCATATATTTTCCGCTCGCGCCGCAACGTTAAATGCCGCGCCGCTATCTTATTTTTCTTAAGGATGCCTTGTAAAGGCGCTAAAATCTCAATCGCATGGACTCTCGGTTTGGTATATCGCAAACCTTGCCATACCCGAAAAGCCATGTTTTTTTAATTTATCTTTGA
>JAVHOY010000154.1:0-2907 GCA_036170295.1 bacterium | reverse complement strand
TAACTTTTGTGTTTGAAAACTTTTTTCACTCATCGAATAAATCCGAAATAAAATCCCACACCCCGCTTTTTTCTGCTTGCGTATTTTCGATCATATCGCTTGCCACCGCTCCGTTTTGACCGTTGATCAGCAACAGGCGCTCGCGCCCATTGAAGGGCAGTTCGGTTATCCACACGGGCAGTAAGTTTAATTTGAACGATTCAATTAAAAGATTCGCAGACGAGGTGTGAACGATGTTCGCATTGTTCAGCAAATGCGGCAATTCGTCTTTATATTTTTTATACGTCTGACTGCGCGCGTCAAGCGAAGCGTCCGCCATTGGCACATCGTAAATTTCCGCGAGCCAATTCGCTAGGAAGCGCGAATCATAGGGCTGGATGGATTTCATATCGAAGGAAGGAATTAATTTCACGAAAACGCCCGATAGTTTGCGCGAAGCGGGAAGCGGCAGATCATCCACCATGACAGGATATTGACCGGTTGCGCGAATCATGCGCGGCTGGCGATTTCTGCCGTAAGATTGATCTTCGGGATCAACATATTCATAGGTGTAATCAATCGCGCCGCCCACGTCAAAGGTCCACAGCGGAAGATACAATCCGCGCGGAAGTTCCACTTTCTTTTCAGGTTTGATCCCGTTGCCTTCAACCCAATCAATTAAGATTTTTGTGGCGCGTTTTTGATCGAACGCATAAGGAATGATTCCATTCGGCGCGAGCAAGTCTTTTGTTTTTTCAAGGTTGACCGCATACGGCGAATCGCAATAAACGCAGGAAGCCGAGATTTGATTTGGCGGCAAAATAAATTCCGCGCCGCAACCGCCGCAATGAAAGACTTGTTCCTGCAACGGCTTGCCGTGTCCGCGCGCGGTTGCCATCGCCACAATAAAATCTTTTTCATTTGCAATTTCATTGGAACTCAACGTCTGTCCGCGTAAACAATATTCGCAAACCAAGCGCTGACCGTCCGCCGCAAACGACGTCCGTCCGCCGCATTTGGGACACATGAATCTTTGCGCGTCTGATTCTCTTGCGCCTTCGGGCGCAACAGGCAATTGATTTGGATTGACGATCTCATCCGCTTTAAGCGTTCCATCTACCAGCGCCAGCGCGCGCCGCGCCCGCGCATGATTCATATCCAACGCTAAACAATTTTCCAGCGCTTTGCGTTTTTCAACGGCGTCGGCGCTGACTTCGCTCATCCAAAACCACGCTTCGGCGAGAACGTCATATGCGTCCGCCATATAAATGGCGCGGTCAAAATAGCGCCGCGCAGATTCTTTGTTGCCCGCTTTCGCTTCGATGATTCCATTACGAAGAAGGTCTTTGGAGTAATCGTTCATGAATTGGTAATTGGAGATTGGTAAATTACTAATTACCATTTACTTCTTACTAAAGCATCCGTCATCTTTGCAACCCGCGCCATTTCTTTAACGTCATGTATGCGGATCATATCCGCGCCGCGCGCGATTCCCACCGCGACGGTTGCGGCAGTTCCTTCCACGCGCTGGTCGGCGGGCAGGTCGAGCGTAAATCCGATAAACGATTTGCGCGAAGTCCCCAACAAAATGGGATACCCCATTGCGCGGATTTCATTCAAGCGATTAATTAGCTCAAGATTATGTTCGCGCGTTTTTCCAAACCCGACGCCCGGATCCAAAATGATTTGCGACTCCGCGATGTTTGCTTTGCGCGCGATGCGGACGCTCTCCGTCAATTCGCGCTTCACGTCTTCCACGAGATTTTGATACGTCGCGCCGATGTACGCGCCGCCCAACTTTTCTTTCACTTCCACGCTGGCGGGGTTGCTGCGATTGTGCATGAGAATCACGGGCGCATTATATTTCGCGGCGACTCGCGCAAGGTTTTCATCCGCGCGCAAACCCCACACGTCGTTGATGATTTGCGCGCCCGCGTTGAGCGCTTCTTCGGCGACTTGCGCTTTGTAAGTGTCAATTGAAATTAACGCTTCGGGAAAATTCTCGCGCAATGCGCGGATAACGGGAATCACGCGCCGCATTTCCTCATCGGCGTCGACGGGCGCGGAGCCGGGGCGCGTTGATTCTCCGCCCACGTCGAGAATATCCGCGCCGTAGGATAAAAATTCACGCGCCTGATTCAGCGCGACGTCCGCGGCGTTTCCGCGCGCGATGATCCCGTCGCCAGAAAAACTATCGGGAGTCGCGTTTATGATTCCCATGATATAGGTGCGCGTTCCCCAATTGAACGTGAAACTCCCGACTCGCAATGTGTTCGACTTCATATCTTGTCTTGTTTGCCTATCTGCTTCTACGCGATTTGATCCAGCGGACGCGCCAGCCACGCTTCGGCTGCATTGATGTCTGTGAAGACTTTCATCGCAGAAGCGGATTCTGCCAGCGTGCGCGAGGCAATGCTCATGATGGCGTCCATAATAGATTGATTCGCCACCACCACCGCTACGCGGATATTTCGCGCGGACGGATCGCTGTTTGCGTCCACCGCCATGCGGATAGCTTTTTCGGGAATTTCTTTTACGGCGCGCAGGTCGTATAAATTGCGTGTGCGGCGGTCGGCTTCGAGCAAATGTTTGAGCGCGAAGTCGTGCCAGTGCGCGAGCGTCGCGTCTGATAGATCGGTAAAGGTTAAGGTCATGCCGCCGTCGCCGCGACGAATAACGGCATAGCCGACGTCGGCTGTGGGATTCCAGTTGAGAGGTTTCGATTCGATCATGGGGGTTCTCCTGTTTATTAAAGGACGCGTTATATCTCAAATTGAACGGTCTATGCGATTATAACGCAGGCGAAAAATAAATTTACATTTACATCTATCACATGCTATAATGCGCCTCGTTGGGCGCTTAGCTCAGTTGGTTAGAGCGTCTCGTTTACACCGAGAAGGTCAGGGGTTCGAGTCCCTTAGCGCCCAC
>JAVHOY010000153.1:0-2918 GCA_036170295.1 bacterium | reverse complement strand
TTTCTCAAGTGTGGGAACGCTGCTCTCATCCCAGCGACGCTCATAGTACAATCAACAACGCAATTCATGATTCATAAATCGTAAATCCAAAATCAAAAATCGGAAAATAACACATGGGCTTCTTTACTGGACTTGAAGACGAAAAATATGACCGTCAATATACAGACCGCGCGCTGACGCGGCGCATTATGGATTTCTTCCGCACACAAATTAATCGGCTGGCGTATGCGTCCATCCTCATTATCATCCTTGCAATCATCGGCGCGGCGCTGCCGGTGGTGGTCAGCCGCATGGTAGATTTGCTTGGAGAAAAACCCGCGCTGACGGCAATCGCTTGGGTGGGCGTTGCGCTTGTCATCGTCGGCTTCGGCTTATGGGGATTGAACTGGATTCGCCGCAGTTTGATCGTGCGCTCAGTTGGCGACGTGGTTCTTGATATGCGCACGCGCGCGTTTCGCGCCGCCGCCGAACATGACCTTTCGTTCTACGATCAATTCTCGTCGGGCAGGATCGTTTCGCGCATCACATCGGACACGAATGATTTCGGTCAGCTCGTGGTCATCGTCACCGACGTTGTTTCGGAATTGATTCAAGCGTTGATACTCGGCGCGATTTTGTTCCGCACAGAATGGCGTTTGGCTTTATTGTTGCTCGCGTTCATGCCGTTCATCTTTATCGTCGCAGCGGGATTTCGCTCGCTGGCGCGCACGGTCACAAAGCGCGGAATGAAAGCTATGTCGGACGTGAACGCCGCGATCAAAGAAACCATCAGCGGAATTGCGATTGCGAAAAATTTTCGTCAGGAAGAAAGCATCTTCGCGTCGTTTGACGAATCGAATCAGCAATCGTATCGAGTCAACATCCGGCGCGGATTTGTGCTGTCGCTGGTCTTTCCGACTCTTAACGCGCTTTCGGGAATTTTCGTGGGCGTCTTAATTTACGCGGGCGGAATGAGCGCGGCGCAAGGGCTGGTCAGCATTGGCGCGTGGTATTTATTCATCATGAGTCTCGATCAGTTCTTCTTCCCCATTTTGAATCTGACCGCGTTTTGGGCGCAGATTCAATCGGGCTTATCCGCCGCCGAAAGAGTCTTTGCGTTGATTGACGCCGACCCGAATGTGGTGCAAATTGAAAAGCAGGATGTGCCGCGTCTCAAAGGCGAAATTAAATTTGAACATTTCAATTTTCATTACACCGATAAAGAACCGATTCTGCGCGATTTTAATTTGACCATTATGCCCGGCGAGACTCTTGCGCTGGTAGGACACACAGGCGCGGGAAAATCTTCGATTGCGAAGTTGATTGCGCGCTTCTATGAATTTCAACAAGGACGGTTGCTGATTGACGGACGCGACATTCGCACGTTTGATCTGAGTCAATACCGCCGCCAGTTGGGAATCGTTTCGCAAGTCCCGTTTTTGTTTTCAGGCACAGTCATGGATAACATTCGCTACGCCGCGCCGGGAGTTCCAGAAAGTGAAATGATTCGGCTCGCGAAAAAAATCGGCGACGGCGAATGGCTTGAGACTCTGCCCGACGGCTTGCACACCGAAGTCGGCGAGCGTGGAGGCAGACTCTCAATGGGGCAGCGTCAATTGGTTGCGCTCATGCGTGTGCTGGTACAAAATCCCGCCATTTTTATTTTGGATGAAGCCACCGCCAGCGTTGATCCGTTCACCGAATGGCAAATTCAACAGGCGTTGAATTTGATTCTGAAAAACACAACCAGTATTCTCATCGCGCATCGTTTGTCTACCGTCAAAGCCGCGGATCGAATTGTGGTCATGCAAAAGGGAACGATCATCGAGCAAGGCAGTCACGATGGGTTGTTAAACCAGGGCGGACATTATGCGGAGTTATACAACACTTACTTCCGCCATCAAAGTTTGTCTTATGTCGAGAAGATGAAGGAAATGGTGGAGAAGTGAAAGGGATCAGTAATCAGTGAACAGTAATTAGTAAAAAAGACCTCCGAGGTTTTCAAAACCTCGGAGGTCTTTGCTTTAGTTATTCCCTAAAAATCCTAGAATACGCTTCGGAAGTTTTCATCAAATCATCGTGAGTTCCTATTGCGGCGATCTGTCCTTTGCGGAAGACGATGATTAGATCAGCCCAGCGGATTTGCGAAAGGCGGTGCGTGATGATAAAGGTCGTGCGTCCGCGCGCGGCGTTGGAGATGGCGCGCTGAATTTTATCTTCCGTCGCGGAGTCAATCGCGGAAGTGGAATCATCAAGGACGAGGATGCGCGGGTCGGTCAGAAATGCGCGCGCGAGCGCGATGCGTTGGCGCTGTCCGCCGGAGAGAGTCACGCCGCGTTCGCCAACGACGGTTTCGTAGGCTTGATCAAAATCAAGGATGAAGTCGTGCGCTTGCGCGGCGGTGGATGCGGCAACCACTTCGTTTTTTGTAGCGCCGGGTTTTCCAAACGCGATGTTGTCGCTCAACGAACGCGAGAACAAAAAAATGTCCTGCTCAATGATGGAAATTTGCGAGCGCAGCGACGCGAGATTCCATTCGCGCACATCCACGCCATCAACAAAGACCTGACCTTGAGTCACGTCATAGGTGCGATTGATTAATTTGACCAGCGAAGTTTTGCCCGCGCCCGTCTGCCCAACAATGGCGACAGTTTGTCCTTGTTTGACTTTGAAGGACACATCTTTAACAACGGATTCTCCCTCATCCCCAGCCCTTCCCCCGCTGGGGGAAGGGAGTTTAATCCCCTCTCCCTCTGGGAGAGGGCTAGGGTGAGGGTATGCAAACGAGACATTGCGAAATTCGACTTCGCCGCGAATACTTGAAGCGAGTCCCGCCGCGTTTTGATCCAAATTTGATTCGCGGTTGATGAGTTCCAAAATGCGGCGCGCGCTGGACATCCCCGAAGAAATTTGCGAATACGCCCACGTCGCTGTGAAGG
>JAVHOY010000152.1:12111-13268 GCA_036170295.1 bacterium | reverse complement strand
TTTGCCGCGCATGGGATTCAAGTTCTCGGCGTGGATATTAATTCGCATATCATCGAAACTTTGAGCAGAGGCGAGATTCACATCCACGAACCCGGCTTGATTGAAGCGGTAAAGAAGGCGATTGCATCTGGCAACTTCAAAGCCGCCGCCAAACCTGAAGAAGCGGACGCGTTTATTATCGCCGTGCCGACGCCGTTCAAGGAAAATGAATTCGGCGAATATAACGACGCGAAATATAAACTCGCGGATATGCGCGCGGTAATTTCTGCGGCAGAGTCGATTCTCCCATTTTTGAAAAAAGGAAACCTCGTCGTATTGGAATCCACTTCCCCGCCGCGCACCACCATTGATTTGGTTGCGCCCATTTTAGAGCGCAGCGGATTGAAAGCAGGTATTGATTTTCATCTCGCATATTCGCCTGAGCGCGTTTTGCCGGGGCAGATCATGCGCGAGTTGATTGAGAACGCGCGCGTCATCGGCGGTGTGACTCCTGAATCCGCAAAGGCGGGGCGCGACTTGTACGCAACCTTCGTCAGGGGACAAATTATCGAAACGGACGCGACCACCGCGGAGATGGTCAAGTTGATGGAGAACACCTACCGCGACGTGAACATCGCCATCGCCAATGAATTCTCGCGCCTCGCGGATAAATTCGGCGTGGATGTGTGGGAAGCGATTGCCATTGCGAGTTTGCATCCGCGCGTAAAAATTCTCAACCCGGGTCCCGGCGTTGGCGGACACTGCATCAGCGTGGACCCGTGGTTCTTTGTCGAAGCCGCGCCAGAGTTGACTCCGCTGATTTATCATTCGCGTCAAGTCAACGACGCGCAGCCACATTTCGTGGTGGAATTAATTCAGCGCGCGCTGGGCAATTTGAAAAATAAAAAAATCGCCGCGCTCGGCTTGGCATACAAACCCGATGTGGACGACTTGCGCGAAAGTCCCGCGAATGAAGTTGTACATTTGCTTCAACGTGCGGGCGCGCAAGTCAAAGCGTGGGAGCCGTTCAAACCCGACGCAAATTTGGCGGGCATTAATATGGCTTCATCATTTGAAGATTCAATCAAAGACGCAGATGCGATTGTGCTGTTGGTAAAGCATACCGAGTTCGCAAAACTTAATCCGCAATCTGTTGCCGCAAAAACAAAAGCGCGCAT
>JAVHOY010000152.1:5916-12011 GCA_036170295.1 bacterium | reverse complement strand
TCCTCTCCGTTTTTGGCACCCGACCTGAAGCCGTGAAAATGGCGCCGATTGTCCGCTTGTTGAAACAAACGGCGGGAATCGAATCGCGGGTCTGCGTCACCGCGCAACATCGTCAAATGCTCGATCAGGTTTTGAATCTATTTGAGATTACGCCTGATTATGATTTGAATCTCATGCGCGACGACCAATCGCTGGCGCAACTGAGCGCGGCGATCTTTACGAATCTTGACCCAGTATTAACAGACTTTCAACCTGATTGGATTCTCGCGCAAGGCGATACGACCACCGTTGCCATTACCGCGCTGTTAGCATATTACCGCCGCATAAAATTTGGTCATGTGGAGGCGGGACTCCGCACACACGATAAGTGGCAACCCTTCCCCGAAGAGATCAATCGCCGCGTGGCAGGCGTTATCGCAGATATACACTTCGCGCCGACGGAATGGTCGAAGCAGAATTTATTGCGCGAAGGAATTGACGAGAGCATCATTAAAGTGACGGGCAACACAGTCATTGACGCGCTGCAATATGTTTCAAAACAGCCCGAACCCATAGAAATCGCTCAACTGGTTGCGTCATTGCGAGCGATAGCGAAGCAATCTTCAAACGCGCAAGGAGATTGCTTCGGGCAAGAACAAGAGCGCCCTCGCAATGACATGAAAAAATTAATTCTTGTCACGGCTCACCGCCGCGAAAATTTTGGCGAACCTCTTGAAGATGTTTGCCGCGCATTAATTGAACTCGCAAAACGCGGAGACGTGGAGATCGTTTATCCCGTGCATTTGAATCCGCATGTGCAAGAGCCTGTGAATCGGCTGCTGAAAAATATAGATCACATTACTTTATTGCCGCCGCTAGATTATTTGCCGCTGGTACATTTGATGAAACACGCGACTCTCATCCTTACCGATTCTGGCGGCATACAAGAGGAAGCGCCCGCGTTTGGGATTCCGACTCTTGTGTTGCGCGAAGTGACCGAACGCCCAGAGGGAGTCGCGGCGGGGACGCTGAAACTTGTGGGGACGGCGACTCGCGCGGTGGTTGAAGAATCCGCGCGGCTGCTGGATGATCCGCTTGAATATGAGAAAATGTCGCGGGCGTCGAATCCGTATGGCGATGGTCGCGCGGCGGAAAAAATCTTGCAAGCGCTGACGAATTAAATTTCCGCCTCATTTTTCAAAAACGTCATTAGCGCTTCCAGCGCGCCTCCGCCAATGGCAAGCGCTTTATCAGATACAAGCGCGCACATCGCGGGGTCGTTGCGGCGATCTACATCGCCGACTTTCATGCCTTTGCGAACCTCGCTGTCGGGATGAATTAATCCGCGCAAAACTCCAGCGAACGGGCTAATAATTTCCGATTTTTCAGTTTCTGATTTTATCGTGGCGATGGATTGAGATTCTTCGACGTGATCGCCAATGTTGACATGCGCGGATAATATTCCGTCGCTGTGCGCGCGCAACACGCGACGATGATCTCCATCGGGTTCGCCGCTGTCGGGTTGCGCCGCGCCGCTCCAATACACACGTCCCAGCGTATGACCGCGATGGGTTTCGATCACGGCGTCGCAATTTTCGCCGGCGATAAATCCGGGTCCAAGTCCAATGTGGAGCGGAATTTTCGCATCCAAAGGTTCGATGGGATTTTTCAATAGGCGCGCGTCAATTACAAAAGTAGATTGGGGACTGGTCACAAATTCATTCCGCAGAATGTTCGCGTTGGGGTCTATCAAAACGGGAATCTCGCGCGCCTCTAACGCAACCATAATTTGATCCGCTGAAACGAGACGCGCCGTAATGCCTTCAATAGTTTGCGTTTCTTCATAGACCGCTTCGGCAAATGAAACGGTACGGCGCACCGCCAAAGGTTTTGGCAATTCAAGGATGACGACTTGAAAGCCTGCGCGATGCAAACGCAACGCGACTCCGCTGGCGAGGTCGCCGCCGCCGCGAATGACGATCAATTTATTCTGCATAATGCTGCTCCTGCACAAGATGCGCGAACGAATATAGAGTGAGATATACAAACAAATAAAACGCCGCAAATAGAATCGTGAATGCGATCATGCGCCTGGATGGGTCAATGACAAGCCCAAGCACGGTGACTGCGATTTCCTTCGGGTCATTGAGCAAGTCCCACGAGTTGAAGCGGATGAAGCGTCCGAGATACACGCCGAAACTGCTTACGCCTGAAACGATAAAAACAAACGCCCAACCGAGCCAGCGTCCAAAGGCGCGTTGAACAATATCGTGCATGAGATAAAGCGAAACAATCCCAAGCAGCAAGCCTGTCCACGAAAACCAGACCATGACGATCACGTCGTACCATAACGGCGCGCCGGATGTTCTGAATAGATGTTGTAAATCGGTGAGGATATAAGGAGCGTTGGGAAAAAATATCAACCAGAGGAAAACGGTAAAAGGCAGCACAACATACAGTTGCCATTTTTTCCACGAGAATGCGTAAGCAAAGTACGCGAGAATAAATGGAATCCATGCGAGAAAAAGATTCCACACCAAATTGAGATGAAGCGTCGTGTCGGTGTATTCGATCCGCGCGGCGACGAGGGCAATGCAAATTGCGGACGAGAACGACATCAAGCCAAAGATGGCAATTTTATAGCGATTGCGTTTAACAAGATTTGTAATTTTTTGCATCATAAGTTTTTTGTGCCGCGACATTTATGTCGCAGCGTTTGATAAAAATTTCAACAGAATCGGATTGACGATTTCCGACTTTTCATAATGCGGAATATGTCCGCAGTTTTCGACGGCGTGGAATTCGGCGTGAGGCAGAGCGCGCAAAATATCCGCGCTGTTTTCGTAAGGGATAGTCGCGTCGTTTTTGCCCCAAAAGAGCAAGGTCGGCTTTTTGAGTTGACCCACGCGCTGATATGTTTCGTAAAACGAGTCGAGCAACCCATTCCGCATCGTGGATAATATTGCGCGTTTGAATCCTTGATATTGCATTTGGATTTTATACTGCGCCTGAAAACGCTCGACGAGTTTTGCGTCAAACAAATCGGAGGCGATTCCCTTAACCATATTTCCGCTGCCCAACAAACCCAGCGCCAACTCGCCAATGATGGGAATCTTCGCGGCATTAACTGTCAACGGGAGTTTCACTCGCGCCGCGCCCGCAGGATCAATCAACACATGAGCGCTAACGTAATCGGAATATTGGTCAATAAACGCCGTCGTAATGGGACCACCCATCGAAAGCCCGACGAGATCGACTTGCTTGAAGTTGAGCGCGTCAAGCAAATCTTTGAGTTGGCGGATAAATAAATGGATGTCGTAATTTACGCGCGGTCTATCTGAAAATCCGCGCCCGAAGAGATCGTAGCGCAAGACGCGAAATCCTGACTTGACCAAAAACTCAAATGTGGGGTCGTAGATAAAATACGGCACAGAGAATCCATGCACAAGGACGACAGGGATTCCGTTTTCAACGCCGCCGAGTTCGTAATGAGTCACGCCGTCGCGAAGCGCAATAAACGAACCATCCGCTTCTTTGCGGACGCTTTCATTCAATTCTTTGGTTTCATCAAGATAGGGAAAGGTCATAAATCTAAGCAGACCTGACAGGTTTTCAAAACCTGTCAGGTCTTTCGCATTACGATATCTTCCCCAACGCGCGCAGAACGCGCTCAGGGGTAAATGGAAATTCGCTTATCCACACGCCCGTCGCGTCATGGATGGCGGCGGCGATTGCGGGCGCGACAGGAAGAAACGGGAGTTCGCCTAATCCGCGCGCGCCCCAAGGTCCGTTGGGGTCGGGGACTTCCACCAAAACGGATTCAACTTTTTCGGGAATATCCCAAATGGTTGGGATTAAATAGGCGCTGAGTTGATCGGTGAGCACTCTGCCGTCTTTGGTTTTGTAATCCTCAATCAGAGAATATCCATGCGCTTGAACTACCGCGCCTTCAATTTGACCGACGACCAAATCAGGATTAATCGCTTTGCCAACATCATCCGCAGAGACGATGCGAATCACGCGCACATGACCCGTCTCGGTATCAACCTCCACTTCGGCGGCTTGCGCCACATACGCATAAGCGAAGTTTGGCGTAGAGTGTCCCGTTTCGTGATCCATGTGAGTTGTCGGCGGCGCGAGATATTTGAACTCGGCAATCGCGGGACGTTCTTCGGCTTTCCATTTCTCCAACGCCAATTCCGCCGCGCCCTTGATGGCGTTGCCCGCCATGAAAGTCATGCGCGAAGCGGAGACAGACCCAGAATTTCCTTGATGCGCCGAGTCGGATGTTCGCAGCTCAATTTGATTAGGCGAAATGCCCAGCGCATGCGCCGCCATTTGAACCATGACCGTATGAACGCCTTGCCCCACTTCAGCGCCCGCGTGATGGAGAACTGCGCGTTCTATTTTTCCGTTGCCGTGAATCTCCACCTTTGCCCAGCAGTTTTCTTGATAGCCAAAAGAGAAACCAATATTTTTAAATCCAGCCGCGAAACCGCGACCGCGCGCAATATGCGATGATGGCTTCTTTATTTTTTTCTTCCAATTGAATTTATCGCGCGCGGCTTCAATACACTTCACAACGCTAACGGGACTCGGCACAGGCGTGCCTACGCCCAATGTATCGCCGTCGCGCAAAGCATTCTTCAAACGGAACTCGACGGAATCCATGCCGAGTTTTTCGGCAAGTTTATTCATTTGCGACTCAGCCATAAACAACGCTTGCGGCGCGCCAAATCCGCGAAAGGCTGCGCCCGGCACGTTGTTCGTGTACACGCCATACACATCCGTTTTGACATTGGGAATAGAATACGGTCCCGTTGAAGTGATTGTGGAATTCCCCAAGACTTTATTCGACGTGTACATATACGCGCCCGCGTCGCCGATTAATTCGCATTCCGCCGCGATGACTTTGCCGTCTTTGGTTGCGCCCCATTTCGCTTTGATTGTGGTCGCGTGACGCTTTCCATGCCCGATGATTGACTCGCGCCGCGACCAGATGATTTTGACGGGACGATTTAATTTCCACGCGGCGAGCGCGAGGACAATCTGCACCGACATATCTTCGCGCCCGCCAAACGCGCCGCCAATCGCGGGATAAATCACGCGCACTTTTTCTTCCGGCAAACCTAACGAATGCGCTATCATCTCGCGGTCTGCGTGAGTCCACTGCCCGCCAGATTCAATCGCGACGCGACCTTCATCGTCAATATATGCCAAGCCCGCTTCGGGTTGCAAGTAGGCATGTTCCTGCACGGGTGTGCGATATTCGCCTTCGACGATCACATCGGCGCGCGCAAAAGCCGCGTCCACATCGCCTTTGCGAATTTTATAGTGGACGCAAATATTCGTGTCGCCAAGATCGGGATGAAGAATCGGCGCGTCAGATTTTAGCGCGTCCGCAGCATTGGAAAGGATCGGCAAATCTTCATACTGAACTTCGATCAACTTCGCCGCAGATTCCGCCTCGCGCTCGGAGTTTGCGACAACCAGCGCCACTTGATCTCCCACAAAACGGACAATATCCGCGTATGGTTTGCTCGAACCGGGTCCGCACAACACAGGCTGATCGGGAATCTGCAATCCATATTCATTGACGGGAACGTCCTTTGCCGTGTAGACCGCCGCCACGCCGCGCGCGGATTCGGCTTTGCTTATGTCAATATTTTTCACGCGCGCATGAGGACGCTCCGCGAAAACAATTTTCATGTGCAACATATCGTCGCGCTGAAGGTCGCCTGAGTAAAGCGCTTTGCCGGTCACTTTTCCAAGCGCGTCAACGCGCGGAAATGATTTTCCAATTGATTGCTTTGACATAGTTTCTATCTCTTGTATTTTTTGGCTTTGATGTTCGGAGGCGGCGCGTCGAAAGCGCCATAGCGCTTGGGGTTGGCGATGCGATAGATGACCGCATACACCAGCGAGATCACACCGCCCAAAATCACCATGTATACAACGCTGATCAGAATGATCGCATAAAGATTTTGGGTATTCACAATCGGAGAAAAGATATATGTAAGACCTGCCGTTGCAAAAAAATAGTTGGGCAACACTGGGTATCCCATCAATTGATATGGAATATAACCAACCAAGGGGCTGGCAATCGTAGCCAGCGC
>JAVHOY010000152.1:3882-5816 GCA_036170295.1 bacterium | reverse complement strand
CCGGGTGTGCAATATCCGCATTGCACCGCGCCGTCGGCGACAAAGGCTGCTTGAACGGGATGTAGCTTTTTCCCATCAGCCAATCCCTCCACAGTGACAATCTCCGCGCCATGCGCGCGCGGCGCAGGCACGAGACAAGCCATCACCGCGTCGCCATCCAAGAAGACAGTACACGCGCCGCACTCGCCCTCAGCGCAACCTTCTTTTGTGCCGATCAACATGCCTTCTTCGCGCAACAGACGCAACAAAGTTTTGTCATGTCCGCTGGTGAAAGTAACTTTCTTTCCATTGACGGTTGTTTCAATTGAAGTCGCTGGAAACTCGCTGGCGGTTTGCAAAATCTTCTTCGCAGATTTTTTGCCGCGCAACAGAATCGGTCTCTTGGGCATGCCCGCTTGCTCGTTGCCGTCGCGGATAGCGGTCAACGCGCGCGCTGTAATCACCTTGACCATTTCGCGGCGATAGGCAGCGGAAGCGCGAATATCGTCAATGGGATGCGCCGCCTGCATCGTCAACTCTGCGGCTTGCGCGATATTTTTCTCGTTGAGTTTTTTCCGCGCAAGGAATTGCTCCGCGACTTCGGCGTGACCAATAATTGGAGTCACCGCGCCAAGCGTGATAGACGCGGACTTTATCGTGTCGTCTTTGAGCGTGAGAACCACCGCCACATTTGCCAGCGAGATGGCTTGCGCGCGGCGTAGCGCGAGTTTGATGAACGTTCCGCGCTGGTTTTCCATCAACGCATGAAAGGAAATATCTACAAGCGCTTCGTCGGCTTGCATCACGTTTTTGCGAACGCCCGTATAAAAATCTTTCAGCGGAACAATCCGCTCGCCGCGCGTGGAAATTAAAGTAACGCTGGCATTCAGCGCCATCAACGGCGTGATGGCGTCGTTTGCGGGCGAAGCGGTGATGAGATTGCCCGCGACCGTGCCGCGATTGCGAATCTGCGGCGCGCCCACTTCCCACGCCGCGCGCGCCAACGGATACCCGCGCTCGCGAATCAATTTCGACGCGACGCAATCGTTATGCGTGACCAAAGCGCCGAGATGAATCACATCGTCTTCGTCAATGGAAATCTTATCAAGATTGGGAATGCGCGTTACGTCAACGAGCGTGTCAATTCCCTTGCGAACGCCGCGCTCCAGTTCGAGGATAAGATCCGTGCCGCCGGCGACGACTCGCGCGCGTTCTTTTTTATCCGCTAAAATTTTTACAACTTCCTCAATTGAAGTTGCGTTAATGTAGTTATGCCACATAGGATTTTTACTTAAGACCCAAAGGTTTTCAAAACCTTTAGGGTCTATATTTTTTATTGTCCACTGCCCGTTACAACCTCAGAGCGACGCTCGAAGGTTTGGACGGCGAGACGCGCAAGCGAAGTTAAGTTGCGAATGGCGGCGGGCAATCCCGCTTCGTCGGCAAGCGTGGCTTCCACATTATCGAGCGCGCCGTTGATTTGATCGCCGAGCGTGAAGAAGGCAACGTCAAATTGATAGACGGCTTCGAGTTCTTTTTCATTGATCTTGATCGCGTCAAACGCGCCGGAATATCCGCGCGCGGCGCGAGAGATTTTGTCAATGAAGGTTCGCAAAACCAGCGACGCTTTTTCCATTTCATCCACATATTGAATCATGCCGCTATTGACAAGTTCGACTTGCAGATTTGAAGCGCGATTCCAATATTCCTCGAAGCGCCGCGCAACCGTATCGCGCAAAACTTTATCCGCGTCGCGGCGATTCTGCCGTTCGATGTATCCCTTAAAGCCGGGAATATACGAAAGCAGTTTCTTGAACGGGTCAACTTGACTGGTTACTTTTTCAAAAAAATCACTCATTATGAGCCTCCTCATAGTAGTTGCGTTTTTTTTCAAGCCTCGCGGCTGTTAATATTATATCGTTTAATTCCAGTTATAATGCGGGTCAACTTTTTAC
>JAVHOY010000152.1:0-3782 GCA_036170295.1 bacterium | reverse complement strand
GGCTGGGCGCGTTATTTGATTCGCGCCGCCGCGTTGGAATTGGGCGTGTACGCGGCTTCGATTCACGAACTTTACATGGCGCGCGGACGCGGCGAAGCGCCGATGACTTTCAGCGTTCCCGCATTTAATTTGCGCACGCTATCGCATCACGCCGCGCGCGCTATGTTCCGCGCCGCGAATAAGATCAACGCGGGCGCGTTCATCTTTGAACTTGCGCGCTCTGAAATGAGTTACACCGCGCAAAGACCCTCCGAATATGCGACCAATGTTTTAGCCGCCGCCGTCGCGGAAGGGTTTAGCGGTCCCGTATTTATTCAAGGCGATCACTTTCAAATCTCCGCGAAAAAATATGCGACTGATTCTGCCGCTGAATTAAAAGCCGTGCGCGATCTATCCATTGAAGCGATGGCTGCTGGCTTCTTCAATATTGATATAGATACCTCGACGCTGGTGGACATCAGCAAGCCGACGATTGACGCGCAGCAAACTTTGAACTATCAACTCTCCGCGCAATTTTCCGCGTTTATCCGCGCGCATGAACCGCAGGGCGTGACGATTTCCATCGGCGGCGAAATCGGCGAAGTCGGCACGAACAATTCCACTGAGCCCGAACTCCGCGCTTACATGGACGGGTATAACGCGGAAATGAAAAAACTCGCGCCGGGCAAAACAGGCTTGAGTAAGATCAGCGTGTTGACTGGCACGTCGCACGGCGGCACGGTGCTGGCAGACGGCTCGATTGCAAAAGTGACGATTGCGTTTGATGTGTTGCGCGATCTCAGCCGCGTTTCGCGCAAAGATTACGGCATGGGCGGAACCGTTCAACATGGCGCGTCCACTGTGCCTGAGGAAAATTTCAATAAGTTCGTTCACAACGAAGCGATTGAAGTGCATCTCGCCACAAATTTTATGACGATGTTCTTCGACAACATTCCCGCCGATTTCAAAAAAGAAATATATGCGTGG
The DNA here is from genome assembly GCA_036170295.1 of bacterium. Lineage (GTDB taxonomy): Bacteria > Chloroflexota > Anaerolineae > Anaerolineales > Villigracilaceae > Villigracilis. Next base: position 2,816 of record JAVHOY010000152.1, on the reverse strand, counting down.
CTGGATGTTAATTCTGCGGGAGATCGCAAACCCAACATGAGCGCCGAGCAGTTCTATTACAAGCTGCGTAAAAACGCGGTGGGACCTTTCAAGGCAAAATCTTATGCGCTGCCCGAAGAAGCGAAAGCCAAACTCGGCGCGGCATGGGAAGCGCAATTCGATAAATTGTTCAGCCTGCTTGGCGTGAAAGACACGAAGCGAATTGTGGAGCGGTTTGTCAAGCCGATAAAAATTGCGCCGCTTCTCGCGGACTATGTGAAGGACGCCGCCGCCGCCGAAGACACGAGCGATTTGGCGGATTAAAAAATTGGACAATGCCAAAATCGGATCAAGGCGTAACGAAAGATAGATACATGCTCATTCCCCGAACGGCGATCTTCGTCCGTCGCGGGGATGAGTATTTGTTGATCAAAGGCGCGCCGACAAAAAGATTATGGGCAGGCAAATATAACGGCGTCGGCGGTCATGTGGAACGCGGCGAAGATTTGCTTTCATCGGCAAGGCGCGAGTTGCTGGAAGAAACGGGATTAACCGCAGACTTGTGGTTATGCGGAACTGTCCTCGTGGATGCGGGCGAAACGGGAATTTGTTTGTATATGTTTTGCGGGGAAAATATTCAAGGCGAGATTAAGCGTAGCGTCGAAGGAAACGTTGAATGGATAAAAAAAGACGCGCTGGCGAATCTTTCTGTTGTGGAAGATTTGCCGATTCTCATAAGTCGAATCCATAAAATGAAGCGCGGCGATCCGCCTTTTTCGGCAAGGTCATATTATGATGAAAACGATAAGTTGAAGGTTGTGTTTAGGGAATAGTGTAACTTTGCAACTCGGTAGTAATAGAAAAAACAGCGCCGCTAAAATCGCCGTTCTCGACGGATTTTATGTAGCCAACGCCCGGCGCGTACCAGATCAACGAAACGCCGTTATATTTGACAGGGACTTGAATGCCCTGAAAGTCGGTCATAATATCTACATTTGAATTGGCTTGAAATTTCACCGCGTCAAAAACGCCGGCGGGAACGGTTATGGTTTCCTTTCCCAGCGCCTGCATGGTCACGGAATACGATCCTTTAGACGGCGATTGTTGAACGCCGGGCATTTCCATCGAGCCTGCCATCGTCAAAACATATTGCCATTGCGCGCCTTGCGTAATCTCGCGCGGCAAGCTAACGCCTGTGACTTTCAGCGCGTTGAAGTCTGCCATAATGCCCTGCGTGGAAATACCCGCCGCGCTGCCGCCGCCGATTTGGAGCGCCTGCAATCCATCCGACAAGCAGCGCCATTCTTGCGCGCGCCGAGTATCGGCATATTGCGAAGCCAGCGTAAACCCATCCGCGCGAACGTCGCTGATCGTATCGGTATAAGCGAATGAGCCGTTCGGTCCGCCTGCGCTGACGTATGCCCATGTTGCGCCTTGCTTAACGGGATATAAGCCGTTATCGCATGTGCCGCTCGCGCCTGAAGAACTAACCCCGCTGGTTGTACAAGAAGCAATTACAAAAGAAAAAATAAGGGAAAGAATAATTGCAAACCGTGATCGTTGTCGCATTGAAGCCTCCAAGCATGGTCTTTGACAGAAATAAGATGACAGCCGCTATTGTAGCGGCTGTCATCTTTCAGAACATGATATTTTCCTGTTAAAAAATTTCACCATTTTAGCAAAGACATCGTGAAGACGCTGCCTTTGCCGAGTTCGCTTTCCACATCCAAAACGCCTTTATGTTGCTGAATGACTTGCCGCGTAATGGAAAGCCCGACGCCAATGCCGCCGTACAAATCGCCGTTGAAGCTGTCAAGATGAAAGAAGCGATCAAAGATGCGCGGACGAATCTCCGGCGAAATGCCGATGCCATGATCTTCCACTGAGACAAGCACACGTTCGCCCTGCGACATCAAACGAATCTCGACAGATTTATTCGGCGCGCTGAACTTGACGGCGTTATCTACCAGCGCGGTCAACGCGCGTTCCAACGAGCGCGGATCGCCTTGAACTTCGGGAACGTCGCGATCGCCTTTAAGTTTAAGAGTCACCTGCCGCGCCTGCGCTTTGCCTTCGTACTTTTTCATTACTTCTTCGGCAATCGCAACCATGTTCACGGGTTGGAACTCAGGCAGCACCAATTCGATCTCTTGCAAAAAAAGAATGTCGTTCACAAGCGAAGTAATTTGATCAATGTTGCGCGCAATGACGTCCACCTTTGAATCTAAATCCGCGCCTGAAACCATCTTCTTTTGAAGCGCTTGCAAATATCCGCCCGCCACCATCAACGGCGTGCGCAATTCATGCGCGACGGTGGTGAGAAATTCTCTGCGCGCCAAATCTTGCTCGGCAAGCCGCTGATATGCGTCCGCCAATTCAAACGCGCGCAGACGCAAATCCTCAACCGCCATATCGTCGTTATGGCGCAGACGATTGCTAATCTCTTTGACCATCGCCATCGCCACCGAAGGGCTGCGCTTCAAAACGCGATTGAAACCCTCCTTATCCAACTCAAGCACAACCACGTTGGTTTTTGTTTTCACCGTCGCGGCGCGCGGCGCATTATGGATCAACGCCATCTCGCCGAAATAATCTCCAGCGGCAAGCGACGTCAACAAACGCGCTTCAGATTGATTGACGAGCTTGGTGACCTCAAGGTCGCCTTCAAGGATCATGTAAAACACATACTCAAGCTCGTTTTCCCTGCATATCACCGTGCCGGGCGGATATGCCTTAATGCGGCTGTTGACAATAATTTCCTGCACTTCCTCGGACTTAATGCCGGGAAATGCGCGCGGGATAATTTTTGCGGGAGCGCGTACGGTTGTCATAGTGTT
>JAVHOY010000151.1:0-2954 GCA_036170295.1 bacterium | reverse complement strand
TAAACTGGTTATAATGCCGCATGATTTTTTGTGGAATTCTCTCTACCTCATAAATAAAAAGGATGAATATGACAGGCACTTTTATTAACGTCGCCGCCATTTTGATTGGCGGCGCAATTGGCTTATTGTTTGGCGCGCGTATTCCTGAGCGCTTCAAAGGCACAGTCATTGCCGGCATGGGACTTTTCACCGCCGCGCTGGGATTGCAAATGTTTTTCAAAAGCGCCAATCAATTGATCGTGCTGGGCGCGTTGATTATCGGCGCGTTGCTCGGCGAATGGATTGGCATTGAAGATTGGCTGCAATCGTTTGGCGAGACTTTAGAAAAACGTTTTTCAAAAGAGGCGGAAACTGGCGCGAGTTCGCGCTTTGTGCGCGGCTTCATGGTTTCTTCGCTGTTATATTGCATCGGACCCATCGCGATTCTTGGCTCGATTCAAGACGGCTTGACGGGAGATTACAAACTGCTCGCGGTAAAATCCACGCTGGACGGCTTCGCGTCCATCGCCTTCGCCTCTACGCTCGGCGTCGGCGTTTTATTTTCTTCGATTATTATTCTCGTCTATCAGGGCGGGATCAGCCTGTTGGCGCATCAACTTAACGCGATCATCACAGACCCCATGATGGCGGAGATGACCGCGACCGGCGGCGTAATCTTAATGGGAGTCGCTTTCAACAATTTGCTGGAGATCAAAAAAATGCGCGTCGGAAATTTTCTGCCCGCGTTGGCGATTGCCCCTTTGATTGTATGGATATTGAGTTTGTTTAAAATATAAAAGGTCTGACACAAAGCGCCAGACCTTTTTAGTGTGACCCCGGGGGGGCTCGAACCCTCAACAAATTGCTTAAGAGGCAACTGCTCTGCCATTGAGCTACGGGGCCGTTCATTCAAAATTGCGAGCGAGCGGTATTATACCGCAAAGAAATACACTGTCAATAAAAGAGCCAAAAAATTATGAACACTCGCGCCAACTGGGTTGATTACGGAAAAGGGATCGGCATTATCTTGGTGGTTTACGGTCACCTGCTGAGCAGCGCGTATCACGCGGGGATTCAAATCCCTGAACATTTTTTTAATCTATCAGACAGCATTGTATACGGCTTTCACATGCCGTTCTTCTTTTTTCTATCGGGTCTGTTTGTGGAAGGCAGTTTTCGCAAACGCGGCGGAAAAAATTATCTGCTTGATAAATTTTCGCGCATTGCCTATCCGTATATTATTTGGTCAATCCTGCAAGTCAGCGTCGAGGTATGGTTCTCAAATCAAACCCAAAGAGGCGCGACTCTATCGGATTTATTTGCTGTGATCTATCGCCCTTGGGGACAATTCTGGTTTTTGTACGCGCTGTTGCTGATGCACCTTGCGTACGCCCTCTTTAGCGCCTTCGGAAAATACGCCGCCGCGCTTACATTCGCCGCCGCCGCCATCTTTTATTTTTTTCCGCTGTCGAGCGGCATATTCGCGCTCTTCGGTTTCAGCGTTCACTTTATTTTTTTCGCGAGCGGACTTCTGTTTAGAGATCAATTCATGCGCGCGGAAAAATATGAGATTCCCCTTTGGGCTGTGATTTTGGCGCTTGCCGCGCTGGTCGGTTCAGGATATTTTATTTTTGAGAATTTGATCTCTCCCGTTCGTTTGGCGGATAGTTCGCATCCTATTTATTTTTTATATTTATCCATTCTTGGAATCATCGCCTGCTCGGCTTTGTCGCAATATCTTGCCAGAAAAAACACACTCCGTTTTTTACAAATTCTTGGAACATACTCGCTGCAAATTTATCTTGTCCACATGCTGGCGGGAGCGGCGCTGAGGATCATTCTTTTGCGCGTTTTTGGAATCCAAAACTGGGTTGTTCATATCGTCGTCGGCGCGACGTTTGCGCTCATCGCGCCGATCATTCTTCAAAAAATATCGGATAGGTTGAACTTCCCTTATTTATTTGAATTGAAAAGAAACGGCGTTTGATTTTCTCCTTAGAAATTTAGCGAATCTGCAAATGAGCGTGCAACAAAAAAAGAGCGCCGTTTATCGCGGCGCTCTTTTTTGTTCGGGGAAAATTAATGATTGGCGCTTGAGGACGAGTTATCAACGTCAATCTTGCTGGCAATCATAGTGACGGAGTCGTACTCGGCTTCGACAAGGTCGCCTACAACTAAATCGTGGATTGTGATCACGACGTCGTTGCTGACAAAGACGGTGCTTTCGCTGATATTGAGGACAACATCCGCGCCGCCGCCGAGAGGAGTGACGGTCACAGTATTGGCGACAGTATCAATCGCGGCAACCGTGCCTTTGAAATCGCTATTTTCAACTTCGGTCTTGATAAATACGGCAAGCATAGTTGCCGAGTCGTACTTCGCGTCAACTTTATCGCCCACGAGCATATCGGCAAGAGTCGCGGGAGCGCCGTTGCGTTCGAGTGCGGTGGTCGCGTCAACGGTCAGGGTCACGCTGTTGCCGCCTTCCTCTGATGCGATTGTGAGAGTTCCAGCGGTTGTATCTACCGATTCAACCGTGCCTTTGATTTCATACAAACCTGGATTGTCTGAAACCTCGCTGGCTTGGTTGTTTTGAGCGTTGTACTTGAGGTTAACTTTATCGCCGACATGAAGCTTAGCGAAATTGCTGGCTTTGCCTCTGCGTGTGATGGTTGCGCCGCGAGCCACGCGAACTTTGACCTTCGCGCCTCTCAGCGGAGCGACAGTCATCGTTTTTGCCCTGCTGTCAATAGCGACAATCGTGCCTTTAAGGGCGCGTTTTGGAGCGGCGGCGGCAGAAGCCGGAGCTGCAACCGACAACAGCGCCGATACAACGAATAAAGCGGTAAGAGCCTGGACAAATTTTCTGAACATTTTTATCTCCTTGTTAATAAAAAATCGAATTGAACTACAACCTGCTAGTCGTTCAATTCGATAAAAGGATACGGGAGATTTCGCTCTAAATCGCAAGCAGG
>JAVHOY010000150.1:0-2974 GCA_036170295.1 bacterium | reverse complement strand
ATAGATTTGCGGTTAAAAGTTTTCATGGGTTGACTCTCCTTGTTGCGTTCCCTCATCCAAGCGCTACAACAAACGCAAGCGCATGACTCTCAGTGTGACTCAAACTCACCGACCAATTGGACAGCCCCAAGTCCTGCGCCAGTTTTGCGCCTGCGCCATACAAATATAAATGCGGAGCATGGTTCTCGTCGCCGCGCACTTCGATCTCCAACCAACTCACGTCGCCGATGCCGCAACCTAGCGCTTTAGCGGTTGCTTCTTTTGCGGCGAACCTTGCGGCAAGCGACGGAAAACGCCCGTCACATTCGCGCTGCTCGGCTTCGGTAAAAATCCGCGCAATGAATTTATCGCCGTGACGCGCAATTGCATCGCGCACACGATTCACTTCAATCAAGTCAACGCCAGTTCGTAACATTACCAATTACCGAGTTTACGGTCCCGCAGTGGAAATCACCAAACGATCTGCGTCAACATACTTGCGCGCGGTTTCCAACACATCGGCGCGAGCGACGGCGCGCACCATGCTTTCATAACGCGGATAATAATCTAAGCCGAGATCGTAACGCTCGATGTTCAAAATCGCGTTGGTCACGCCGCCGTTTGATTCAAGCGAAAGCGGCAAGCGTCCAATGTAATTCGCCTGATTATCGGCAAGCTCTTCTTTGGTGACGCCGCTCTTAACGAAGCGACGCAATTCTTTTTGAATGAGATCAATCGCCTTGTCCAAATTTTTTGGATTCACTCCCGCGCTGATCTCCCAGCTGCCGGGACCAATTCCCGAATTCAAACTCGACGACGCGTAATACGCCAGCCCCGATTTTTCGCGCACCGAATCGCCGATGCGTCCCATCATTCCAAATTGACCTAACACGGAGTTTCCCAACGAAGCCGAAATAAACTCCGCGTCTTTGCGGCGCGGACCCACCATGCCAATCACCAAATCAGATTGCGTTTTGCCTGCAATCGTGTGATGATGCTTGACCGTTTTTTTGATCGGCTTCAAGGGCGGCAGCGCGGGCGCGGAAATTTGATCCGCAACTTTCCAAGCGCCGAGGACTCGCGCAATCGCATCAATCGCTTTCTTCGGTTCAATCGCGCCGACAATCGCAATGACCATGCCTTTCGGTCCAAAATACTTGCGATGAAATTCCGCCATATCGTCGCGCGTAATGGATTGAATGGTTTCCACAAATCCGTCGCTGGGTCTGCCGTATGGGTGATCGTCAAACAACATGCGGTCGAATTCAAGCCCCGCCATATCGGATGTGTCTTGCGCGCGCAGAGATAAACCCGTGAGCAGTTGCGCGCGAAGTTTTTCAATTTCATCTTTGGGGAAGGTTGGCGTTTGCAATGACTCGGATAAAAGTTTTAGCAGCAGCGGCAAGTCTTCCGCCAATGCGCGTCCGCCGAAACTGGCGTTATGCACGCCTGAATCAAATCCCAAACTTGCGCCGACGGATTCGAGTTCGTTGTAGATGGAGTCAAATCCGCGCGATTGAGTTCCGCGCATTAAAGACGACGCGACAAAATCAGCCATGCCGAGTTTGTCGTCGCTTTCAAAGATCGCGCCTGCGGGCAAATATCCGCCCATGCTGATAGACGGATTGCTAAAGTTAGAACGCGCAAGAACGATAATCCCATTTGAAAGCGTTGCGCGATGAATATCCTCCGCGCAAGGCAGAGATTGTTGTTTTACAGTTTGCTTTGCCATTTACGCCTCCGCGCCTTTGGGAATGTATGTGCCGATGACTCGCTTGCTCGGCTGGAAATATTCGCGCGCCACGCGCTGAATATCTTTTGGCGTGACCTTTGCGAGGCTATCCAAATAATTTACGAACCAACTGTAGGAAGCGAAGATTTCCGCGTAACCCATCCAGAAGGCTTGATTGGTGATGTTCTCGCTGCTGTAGGCAAAGACTGCGCGCGCTTGTTTTACTGCGCGGGTGATCTCGGCTTTAGAGACAAGCTCGTCTTGTATTTTTTTAATTTCATTATCTAACACCGCCAGTGATTCTTCGGGCGTGCGTTTGGGATGATTGGTAATCACGATGCGATAAATATATGGATCAATCGTCGCCTCCGACCACGCGGAAACATCCACCGCGTATTCGGTATCTACCATTGCGCGATAGAGGCGCGAAGTTTTGCAGGAAAGTCCGCTGGCGCCGCCGAGTAAACTATCAAGAACTTGCAGCGGAAAATAATCGGGATGCGCGGCGTTTGGGCAGCGGTACGCGACTTGAATAAAAGTCGTTTCGCCGGGACCTTCCACCGAAAATTTCGTCTCGCCGTTTTGCTCAGGTTCGGGGCGAATCAGTCGCGGCGGAGTCGCGCCTTTTGGAATCGGCTCGAATAATTCTTTGACGCGCTTCAACATAGACTTGGTTTCAAAATCGCCAGCCATCGTTAAGATTGCATTGTTCGGGACATAATAGTTGCGATAATGATTATATAAATCGTCGCGGGTCATCGTGTGCAAGTCCGCTTTGTCGCCGATGATTTCGTGATGATAGGAATGCACGCGAAACGCAACTTGATGCATGACTTCGCTCAGTTTGAAGAGCGGATCGTTTTCGTGTCCCTCGCGCTCCGAGATGATGACGGTGCGCTCCGATGCGACTTCTTTTGGATCGAACAGACTTTTCTTCATGCGATCCGCTTCGAGGCGCAGCGCGAGATCGATTTTATCGGCGGGCATGGTTTCAAAGTAGCGCGTTGAGTCATGCGACGTGGACGCGTTCCATCTGCCGCCTTCGCGCGAGATGGCTTTATCCAAAACATTCGCGGGGAATTTTTTCGTCCCTTTGAATTGCATGTGTTCCGTCCAATGCGAGACGCCCGTCTTGCCGGTCGGTTCGTCGCGCGAGCCGACGCGATACCACACCCACGAGGAAATAATCGGCGCGGTGTGAATTTCTTTCAGCATCACTTTCAAGCCGTTCTTAAGCGTAACTTGCGTAATCTTGTTTGTCAT
>JAVHOY010000149.1:5798-13427 GCA_036170295.1 bacterium | reverse complement strand
ATATCTAAATGGGCTTGCGTAGCGCGACATTCATGTCGCGGTTGCTTGAGAAGCGGATGAACGCTGCGCTGCAAACTGCGTAACATCGGTTGATAAGAGAAAAAAGAGGAGAACCATGGAAACTACCAGAAAAAAATTTAACTGGAGGCGATTCGCCATCGCCGCGCTTGTTCTTTATATTGTTTTCCTTATTGGACCCATCGCGGGTCTTGACGCCCCAGTAGTCTATGCTGCAATAAAAGCCAACCCGCTTCAATTGGTTCAATTCCTGATCATCGGCATTTCCAACGGCGCTATTATCGCCATCATCGCTTTGGGCTACACAATGGTATATGGCATTATCGAACTAATCAATTTTGCCCATGGCGACGTGTATATGATCGGCGTTTTTACATCCCTGACTGTGCTTTCAGTAACAGGCACGCTGGAAAGTAAAGACCCGGGCAGAATCGTTCTTGGACTTATCCTAGCGCTGATTGTCGCTGTCGTTTTTTGCGCAGTCCTTAACGCGGCAATTGAACGTCTCGCTTATCGGCGGTTGCGCAACGCTCCGCGCCTCGCTCCATTGATCTCCGCAATTGGCATGTCATTCATTATTGAAAATATTGGGCTGATGTGGGCGGCGCAAGCCTGGCTCGTTCCATCCTTTGGCACGACGGGCGGCGCTTCCCAAAAGGTATTTCCAGACATGCTCGGCGTCCTTTTCACGAGTCTTGGCTGGAATGTTAATCTACTCGCATCCAGCGGAATAGCCCTTCGCCTCACCATTAAAGACGTGCTTGTCATTGTTCTCGCTGTTGTTTTAATGACCGCTTTATATCTTTTTGTGCAACGCACGCGACTTGGCAAAGCCATGCGCGCCACCGCGCAAAATCGCGACGCTGCAAAGATGCTTGGGATTGACATTGACAAGGTCATCACTGCCACGTTCCTAATCGGCGGCGGACTCGCAGGCGCGGCTGGATTAATGGCTGGCTTATACAACAATACCGCTTGGTGGTTCATGGGTTTCCGCGCAGGGTTGCAAGCCTTCACCGCAGCAGTGCTTGGCGGCATCGGCAACATCGCAGGCGGAATGTTAGGCGGTTTCCTCATCGGCTTATTAGCGTCCTTTAGCGACGGCTACCTTAACGCGCGCTGGACGAATGCGCTAGTTTTCGCAACCCTTGTACTTATCCTGCTTTTCCGTCCCACCGGCTTGCTCGGCGAGCAAACGGGTCAAAAAGCCTAAGAGGCGTATCCATGAAAAATATTAGATCTGGCGTCACCTTCGGTATTATTGGCGGTCTGCTTACCTTCCTTTTTGGAGGCTGGTCAGTCGCTGTGATCGGCAGCCTCATGGGCGTTGGGCTGGGCATGGGGATTAGCGGAAAACTGGAACGTAAAAATCCTTTAGATATAGCGCTATCCGTCTTGCCAACTGCGTTAGTGGCAGGCGCTATTCTCGTAGCGCTTAGCCTATATCAGAATAATTTTATTCAACATGCAATCGGGAAACGCCCAGCGGCTAACAATATCGTTCTATACGGCAACCTAATTGGCTTTTTGGGATCTGTCTTGTTTACGACATTACTCGCGGCGCTGCGCGGACTTCCTGAAAAACAAGAACAACGCTGGAAAATGATTCTGCTTGCCGCGCTCATTTTGGCATTTCCCTTTGTAGACAAGCTGACCGCGTTGCGTTGGACGGCTCAAATTATCTTCGCCTTGATCTTCGTAATTCTAGGACTTGGGCTCAATATCGTCGTTGGGTACGCTGGGTTGCTTGATCTCGGCTATGCCGCTTTCTTCGCAATTGGCGCATACACAACGGGCATTCTTTCATCTCCCCAACACGGAATTTACATGAATTTCTGGCTGGTGATTTGGATCGCCGCCGGGATGGCGGCGATATGGGGATTTATGCTTGGCGCGCCCACCCTGCCTCTACGCGGCGACTATCTCGCAATTGTCACGCTCGGCTTCGGCGAAATCGTCCCCGTGATTTTCAAAAACTTGACTGACGTAACTATCAAAGAGCCGCTTACTTGTTGGATCCTGCCGGGGCTTGTCAATTTATTCGGCGCGAAAACGACGATGGCTTGTATTACGTTTGTCGATCATAAAGATTTAACCGCAGGCGAAAAAGGCATCAGTCCAATTGGGCGACCTTACCTGCCCTTCATTGGCGAATTCAAATCAAGCGACCCCATTCCGTGGTACTTCTTGATTATTGCGATCATCCTTCTCTCTGTGTTCATCATTCGCCGCTTACGCAACAGTCGCTTGGGACGCGCCTGGATGGCAATTCGAGAAGACGAACTCGCCGCCGCGCAAATGGGAATTAATCCTGTAAGAACAAAATTAGCCGCCTTCGCAATGGGCGCGACTTTCTCCGGCTTCGCAGGCGCTTTCTACGCGGCTTATATCGCGGGTATTTTCCCCAGCGTATTTGATTTCAGCGCATCCATCATCATCTTGTGCGTGGTTATTCTAGGCGGCATCGGCAATATCAACGGCGTGATTGTCGGCGGACTTGTCATCATGACCGCCGACCGTCTTTTCTTGCCCGCGTTAAAAGATTTCCTCGCATCGTTATTGACGCACACCGTTCTTCCCTCGATTAGCAATCCTGTTGTACAACTCGCGGTGAAGGATAATGCCAACCCGATCTTGTATCGTTTCCTTTTGTTTGGTTTGACGTTAGTCATTATGATGGCTGTGCGTCCTGAGGGCTTGATTCCTAACGAGCAGGTGCGCGCGGAATTACATTCAGCCGAAGAAGAGACAAAGGCATAGGAGGCTGAGATGGCATTCTTTGAAGCAAAAGACATCACAATGACTTTCGGCGGTTTGACCGCCGTCAATAAAGTTAATTTCAATATGGAAAAAGGCATGATCGCCAGCGTCATTGGACCCAACGGCGCGGGTAAGACCACCTTTTTCAACACCATCACCCGCGTCTATACGCCCACCAGCGGCGAGATGACCTTTGATGGGCAGAGTCTGGATGGATACAAACCATTTGAAGTCACCGCGCTTGGCATTGCGCGCACCTTCCAAAACATTCGCCTCTTTGCAAACATGTCCGCTATGGAAAATGTTTTAGTCGGCGAACATTGCCGTATGCATTCCAATTTGATTGGTCAGATATTTCACACCGCCGCCACCATGAAAGAAGAAGCGGACGCGCGCGCCCGCGCGTTGGATATGCTCGAATACGTCGGCTTGCAACGCAGCGACGCAAACGTGACCGCGAAGAATCTCTCTTACGGTTTGCAGCGTCGTTTGGAAATCGCTCGCGCGCTTGCATCTCAGCCCAAAATTTTGCTTTTAGACGAACCTACCGCCGGCATGAATCCGAACGAAACGATTGACTTGACCAACTTCATTCAACGGTTGCGCAAGGAACTTAACCTGACCATCCTGTTGATTGAACATCATATGCGCGTGGTGATGGCAATCTCAGACCGCGTCTCCGTTTTGGATTACGGCGAAAAGATCGCGGAAGGCACGCCTTCGGAAGTCCAGAAAAACGAGCGCGTGATTGAAGCGTATCTGGGCAAAGGCACGTCACACAAATAAGAGGCGAGGCACACGATGCTTGAATTAAAAGATGTCCACACTTACTACGGCAATATTCACGCCTTAAAAGGGATTTCGCTCACGGTGAACGACGGCGAAATCGTCACGCTCATCGGCTCAAACGGCGCAGGAAAAAGCACCACGTTGCGAACGATTCAGGGCTTGAACAAGCCGCGCTCAGGCTCAATTGTGCTGGACGGAATCGAATTACAAAAACTTCCCGCGCATGAGATCGCCATACTGGGCGTAGCTCAAAGCCCAGAAGGTCGTATGATCTTTCCGCGCATGACCGTCATGGAAAACCTTGAAATGGGCGCGTATGTCCGCAAGGATGCAACGTCCTTCAAAGACGATCTTGACCATGTTCTTTCGCTATTTCCGCGTTTGAAAGAACGCATTACCCAAAAAGGCGGAACTCTTTCCGGCGGCGAACAACAGATGCTTGCTATGGGACGCGCTCTGATGGCAAAGCCTAAAATTCTTTTGCTGGACGAACCCTCTATGGGGCTTGCGCCCTTGCTCGTTGAGTTGATCTTTGACATCATCAAAAAACTTAACGAAGAAGGAACCACTATTTTGCTTGTCGAGCAAAACGCTTTGATGGCGCTCTCCATTGCTCATCGCGGTTATGTGTTGCAAACGGGAGAAATTATTCTAAGCGACAGCGCGCAAAACTTGAAGAACGATGAAATGGTGCAGAAGTCATATCTTGGCGTTGAGTAATAAACGATAAAAAGATTGAAGCCCCGTTTTCGCGCCTTTGGCGGAAAGCGGGGCTTTTATAAATGTTTGATCTTGCCAACATTTTTTAAGGAGTAAGCCATGAATAAACGTTTGTTCGCTTTGTTGTCCATGTTGGTTCTCGTCAGCTTGGCGCTTGCCGCTTGCGGTTCGGCGCCCGTCGCGCTGAAAGGCTCTTTGAAGATTGTCTCCAGCCTTCCTCTGACCGGCGCATCCCTGTCCCAGAGTCAGCCCATGGCAAACGCCATGCAGATGCGCTTAGACCAAACGGGCGGAACTGTTTGTAATGGCTCATACAGCATTACCTACGAATCTTGGGATGACGCTTCCGCCGCGAAGGGCGCTTGGGATCCCGCTATTGAAACGGCAAACGCTAACAAGGCTGTCGCAGACCCATCCATCGTCGCTTATCTTGGCACCTATAATTCTGGCGCCGCCAAACTATCCATTCCGATCTTGAATCAAGCGGGTCTAGCGATGATTTCCCCCGCCAATACTTATCCCGGTTTGACGCACGTCGCTCAAGGACTGACTGAAGCGGGCGAACCCGAAATTTATTATCCAACCGGCGTTCGCAACTATGTCCGCGTTGCCGCCACCGACGACCTTCAAGGACCTGTTGCGGTTAACTTCATGGTCTCGCAGGGTATAAAGACGATTTACATTTTGGACGATGGGGACGTCTACGGTAAAGGCGTCGCAGATTCTGTTAACCAATCTGCGAAAGCCGCCGGTATTGCCGTCATCGCGCAAGAGAGCTTTGACCCCAAGGCTGCCGATTACAAAGATTTGATGACTAAAATTTCCACCAGCAATAACGGCGGCGCTCCAGATGCGATTTATCTTGGCGCGACTGTGGGAAATAACGCCGCTCAAGTTTTGAAAGATAAAGTCGCGGTCATGGGCGATAACAACAAAGTTAAGTTTATTGGTCCCGACGGAATCTTTACCGCGTCTCTAATCACAGGCGCGGGCGCAGATGCGGCGGAAGGCGTGTTTGCCACTAATCCAGGTTTGGCGCTAAAAGATTTGGGCAAAGCGGGCAAAAAATTCTATGCCGATTACGCCGTCAAATATAACGAAACGAAAGAACCTTACGCTATTATGAGCTACGATGCAATGAGCGCGGCTCTTAAAGGAATTGAGGACGTCTGCGCTGCTGGCGGCAACCCCACCGACCGCGCGGCGGTGACTAAGGCTGTCTTCTCGATTAAAAAATTTGAAGGCGCGCTCGGCACTTGGTCGTTCAATGAGAACGGCGATATTACCCTGCCGTACTTCGTGGTCGGGCAGGTGCAAAAAGGCGCCTTCGCAGACTTCGGCACTTTTACGCCCTAACTCGGAGATTTAAAAATGGCGTCAAAAGAATCTGCCGCTAAGCCAAACAAACGCGGTTCACATCTTGCAAGAATCATCGAGCAGAATATTCAAGCCATTGCCAATACGCGTCATGTTGCGGCTGTTCAGCGCACCAGAGAAGAACGTCTCGCCGACGCCATTACCGACTTTTCAGGGCGCATGTATTTTGTGTATTTTCACGTTGTTTGGTTTGGAATTTGGATCGCGATCAATCTCGGCTTTTTTGGCGTCAAACCCTTCGACCCCTATCCCTTCGGGCTGTTGACAATGATCGTTTCGCTGGAAGCGATTTTTCTGGCGACCTTTGTATTGATCAGCCAAAACCGTTTGAGCGCCGAAGCGGATCGTCGCGCAGACCTTGACTTGCAAATTGGGTTGCTCACCGAACATGAATTAACGCGCGTTCTCAATATGCTGGATGCGATACAAGATAAGATGGGCATTGAAAACGACGCGGATCAGGAATTGCTGGACTTGGAAAAAAACGTTCATCCAGAAGATGTGCTAAAGGAAATGGACGTCATTCAACGTCAAGCAAAACCGCCGGAAAAATAAACGCTAGACGCAGAATAAAAAAACAGCCCCGCGAATTTCTCCGCGAGGCTGTTTTATTTTACTGACTGCCGGTTTACGTTCCTTCTTCCCACGAGCTCAAATATTTCAACTGCACATCGGTGAGGACGTCAATCTTCACGCCCATCGCGGCGAGTTTGAGGCGCGCGATTTCGTTGTCAATGTCGGTCGGCACGGAGTAGACCTTCTTCTCCAGTTTATCCGCGTTCTTCGCCATGTACTCGGCGGAGAGCGCCTGATTCGCAAAGGACATATCCATCACGGAAGCGGGATGACCTTCGGCGGCGGCGAGATTGATAAGGCGTCCTTCGCCGAGGATGTTAATCTTGCGTCCGTCTTTGGTGACATATTGCTCGACAAACGGGCGGACAAGCGCGGGCTTGCCCTTGCTCATTTTTTCAAGCGCGGGAATGTTGATCTCGACGTTGAAGTGACCCGAGTTGGCGACAATCGCGCCGTCCCGCATGACTTCAAAATGATGTTTATCAATCACATTAATATCGCCGGTGAGCGTGCAAAGAATATCGCCAATTTTCGCGGCTTCTTCCATCGGCATCACCTGAAAACCATCCATCACGGCTTCGAGCGCCTTCATGGGATCAATTTCGGTGACGATGACTTGCGCGCCCATCCCGCGCGCGCGCGAAGCGAGTCCGCGTCCGCACCAACCATAGCCAGCGACGACAAAATTTTTGCCCGCCAACAAAACGTTGGTGGCGCGGACGATTCCGTCAATGGTGGATTGCCCCGTGCCGTAGCGATTATCAAACAGATGTTTGGTCAGCGCGTCGTTCACCGCAATTACGGGGAACTTTAACACCTTATCGGCTTCCATCGCCTTCAAGCGGATCACGCCCGTAGTGGTTTCCTCTGTGCCGCCGATGACATTCTTTAACATCTGCTTGCGTTCCGCGTCGCTCAAACTCTTTGCCCATGCGGCGAGAGAAGGTTCGAGGTTTTCAAAGCGTCCCATTTCGATGAAGAACAAAGATGAAACGAGGTCGGCGCCGTCGTCCTGCGTCATGTGGGGCATATGCTCCAAGGCGGCGCGGATATGCTTGAAGTATGTGACCTTGTCTTCGCCTTTGATCGCGTAAACGGGAATTTCATATTGACTCACCAACGCGGCGGCAACGTCGTCCTGCGTGGAAAGCGGATTCGACGCGGTGAGGACAATATCCGCGCCGCCTTCTTGCAGCGTAATCATCAGGTTCGCCGTTTCAGTGGTCACATGCAAACAGCAGGAAAGGCGCAGTCCTTTGAGCGGCTTCTCTTTCTTAAAGCGCTCGCGGATGGAACGCAGGACGGGCATTTCGCGTTCCGCCCAATCAATGCGGCGGCGTCCGCCTTCGGCTTGTTCAATATCTTTAATATCGTAATTGTTCATTTATT
>JAVHOY010000149.1:3675-5698 GCA_036170295.1 bacterium | reverse complement strand
CGGCGTCCGCCTTCGGCTTGTTCAATATCTTTAATATCGTAATTGTTCATTTATTGCTCCTTATTGGTAATTAGGGATCGGTAATTGGGGATTGGTAATTGGTAATTACTATTTACCAATTACCAATTACTTTAATAATACATCCAGTCTTCCGCCATCGTCAAAATTGCTGCGGAAACGTTCGACAAATTCCCGCTTAGTATAACTATGATTCTGTGTGCCGCGCTGTTCGAGACAATACACCGCGCTGAGCGAACCGATCTCGCCGCACAACTTCCAGTCGAAGCCGTGAGCGTAGCCCGCGAGGAATCCGCCGCGAAAAGCGTCGCCTACGCCGGTGGGATCCACAATTTCTTTTTCGGGGACTGTCGGGATGTGAACTGAATCGCCGCCCGCGTATAAATCCGCGCCGTCTTTTCCGCGCGTGATGACCAAGACTTCGACATGCTCAAGTATTTGATCCAAAGTCCAGCCGGTTTTTTTGGAAATCAATCCAAACTCATAATCGTTGCAGAACAAGAAGTACGCGCCTTCCATATCGCGGGCAAGTTCTTCGCCTTCGAGTCTTAACACCTGTTGGCTGGGATCATACAAATATTTGATTCCCAACTCGCGGCACTCGGCGGGAAATTTCATCATCGCGTCGGGCGCGCTGGGCGAGACGATGACGAGATCGGGCTTTGACGTCAAGTCTTTGAGCGATTGCGTCGCGGAGTGTCCCATCGCGCCGGGATAGAACGACGCGATCTGCGCGGAATTTTGATCGGTGGTGGCGAAGAACGACGCGGTAAAAACGCCGGGAACGACTTCCATCAGCGAAGTATCCACGCCTTTGGAATCAAGCCATGCGCGGTAATCGCCAAAGTCCTCGCCGACGGTCGCCATGACGCGCGGCTTTTCGCCGAGCAGCGCCATCGTGTACGCGATGTTGGGCGCAATGCCGCCGCGCTGCTTGGACATGCCATCCACTAAAAATGAAAGGCTGATGGACGCCAAACGTTCGGGCAAAATTTGTTCCTTGAACAGACCGGGAAAGGTCATCAAATAATCGTACGCTACAGAACCAGTGAGAAGTATATTCATGTTTACTCGCAGAAAAAGGCGCGCTCTTGCGAGCGCGCTGGATGGACGAACGAGCGTGAGTCTATCACGGGCTTGCGGGATTGTCTATAAATTTGGGTTATAACTTTTTAATTTGCGATATTTTTTAAATTCGCCTCAAACGGCGGATAGACGACTCCGTTCTCGGTGACAATGCCGCTGATCAAACGATTCGGCGTCACGTCAAATGCGGGGTTGCGCGCTTTGGCGTTCTTCGGCGCGACGGGTTCGCCTTGAAATTGAATGTCCAACACTTCGTTGGGATTGCGCTCTTCAATGGGAATCAAATCGCCGTGCGCGAGAGACAAATCAATCGTCGAGGTTGGCACAACGGAATACGCGGGGACGCCATTATCGTGCGCCGCGAGCGCCAGCATGTATGTCCCAATTTTATTCGCCACGTCCCCATTGGCGGCGACGCGGTCCGCGCCAAAGAAAACTTTTTGCGCTTTGCCCGCTTTCAGAAAATATCCCGACATATTGTCGCTGATGATTTCATACGGAATTCCATACTGCTCCAACTCCCAAGCCGTGAGCCGCGCTCCCTGCAAACGCGGACGGGTTTCATCCACCAGCACATGAATCTTTTTGCCCTGCTCATGCGCCGTGCGGATCGCGCCCAGCGCGGTGCCCCAATCCACAGTGGCAAGCGCGCCGGTGTTGCAATGATGAATGATGGTGTCGCCGTCGTTAATCAACGCCGCGCCGTATTCCGCCATGCGTTTGTTGATTTCCACGTCTTCGTCCGCGAGTTTTTGCGCGTCGTCTAAAACCGCTTGACGCAAATCATCCGCCGAGCCTTTTACGGAATATGCATTACGCATCAACCGATCCACTGCCCAAGCCAGATTCACCGCCGTCGGGCGCGCATCTTTCAGCGTGGATGCGGCGCTCTGCAAATCGGCAAGCAAATCAGCGGATG
>JAVHOY010000149.1:0-3575 GCA_036170295.1 bacterium | reverse complement strand
TCAATCGCATTTGCGCTTTTGGCAGAACGCGCTTCACGGTTCCCAAAGATTTTGCGCGGATATAAATCTCCGCAACATGTTCGATGCGCTCCAAATTAATTAACGCTTCTTCGAGATTTTTTCCATAAGTCAGGCTGCCATGCTGACATAACAACACGGCGTTATGATCTTTTACAAACGGTTGTATCGCCAGCGCGTCTTCGCGCGAGGCGGGCGTGGCATACGCGGTGATGGGAACTTCTCCGAGCGTGAGCAAAACTTCGGGCAGCACATCCACAGGGAATTCGAGGTCGGCAACCATGAGCGTCGTTGCAAAAATTGGGTGGGCATGGAGCGCGGCGCGGACGTCGTCGCGCTGTTTGTACACTTCAAGGTGCATGGGCGTTTCGGACGACGGCTTGCGATTCGGCTTTGCGGAAATAATTTTCCCGTCAAGATCCACGACCAGCAAATCGTCGGGAAGCATACGTCCTTTTGAAATTCCCGAAGGCGTGATTAAAATATTTCCGTCGTTCATGCGGACAGAAATATTGCCGTCGTTCGCAGTCAGCAAATGGCGCTCGTAAGCGATGCGTCCGCACTCGACGATTGCGAGGCGTAAATCTATTTCGTTTGCAGTTGCAGTGAAATCCAACATGATCTTTTCCAAAAAATAGTTTTGTCCAATTATAACCGCGCTTGACTCGCATCTCTTTTGCCGTTATAAAAATGGGATGAAAACCACGCGCCTCCTTTTTACGCTCCTGATTGCGATTGCGATTGCCGCATGTTCGCTGCTGCCCAATCTTCCCGTTCTCGCGCCGGCGCTGACAGAAACCCCCAGCGCCTCGCCCACCGCTGCGGCGACGCTCACGCCGACGATCACGCCCACGCCGTTGCCGATTGCGCGCATTGACAAAGGCGACCATGCGCTGTTCAACGGCGAATATGAAACCGCGCTGAGTTTGTATCAATCTGCGTTTCAAGATTCGCCCGACCCGTTAACGCAAGCCGCAGCAATGTGGGGCGAGGCGCGCATTTATTTCGCGCAAGAAAATTATGCCGAGACGCTCGCCGCAACGCAAACGATCATTGCCAATTACGCGCAATCTGCATATTTGCCGCAAGCGCATTTTCTGCAAGGCTTTGCAAATTATCGGCTGGAGAATTATCAAGCCGCCGCAGATTCTTGGCAGACGTATCTTGCCCTGCGCCCCAATGTTTTGGACGCTTATGTTCAAGAGTTGCGCGGCGACGCGCTTTATGAAGCGCAAGATTACGTCGGCGCGTTATCGGCATACACCGCAGCTATTCAGGCGGACTCGCTTGGCGACGACATTAACCTTGATTTGAAAGTCGCGGGCGCGCAAACTAAATTAGGAAATTACGAAACCGCGCTGGCTTTGTATGACGGCATCGCCGCGCGCGCGCCGAACGATTACATCAAAGCGCAGGTCGCGTACGAATCGGGCTTGACGTATCAAGCGCTGGGCAAGAACGAAGAAGCGTTGGGAAGTTTCCGCTTGGCGGTTGAAAATTATCCGCGATCTTATTATGCATATCTCAGTTTAGTCGCGCTGTTGGACGCGGGCGGCGAAGTCAGCGAATTGGATCGCGGCTTGGTGGATTATTTCAACGGCTATTACGACGTTGCGATTTCCGCGTTTGATCGTTACCTCGCTTCAAACGCCGACGACGGTACCGCGCATTATTATCGCGCGTTGGCGCTGCGCGAGCGCGGAGATTTCAGCGGCGCGGAAAAAGAACTATCCGCGTTCATCGAAAATTATCCCGCTCATTCAAAATGGACAAAGGCTTGGGACGACAAAGCGTCTATCGAATCTTATCAAGGCGCGTACACGCTTGCCGCGCAAACGCTTTTGAGTTACGTCGCCAACGCGCCAAGCAGCGTCGTCTCGACGGATTATTTAATGAGCGCGGCGCGCAATTACGAGCGCGGCGGAAAGACCGACGAAGCCCTGCAAATTTGGGCGCGCGTTGCCAATGAATATCCAAACACCGAGCAGGCAGCCAGCGCTATTTTTTTAATGGGCGTCATTTATTATCGCAACGGAGACGCGAAGTCTGCTTTAGATTCTTTCAATCGCAGTCTCGCGGCTTCCATCCTCAAAGAAGATAAAGCGCGCGCGGAGTTGTGGATCGGCAAGTCGCAACAAAAACTTGGCGATAACGAATCCGCGCAGACCGCGTGGCGCGACGCGCAATCCCGCGACCCGGGCGGATATTACAGCGAACGCGCCCGCGATTTAATTCTGGAGCGCGCGCCTTTCTCGCCGCCGATATCGTCCAACCTTGTTGTTGATTCTGCCGCTGAAAAACAAAGCGCCGATGCGTGGATGCGCCTGACGTTCAACCTGCCCGCCGAAACTGACTTGAGCGGATTGGGCGCGTTGGCGAATGATCCGCGCATTGTTCGCGGAACGGAATTGTGGCGGCTCGGCAAATATGAAGACGCGCGCGCCGAGTTTGAGAATCTGCGCGTCGAATTTGAGACGAACAAAAACGCCGAAGGCAGCTACCGCCTGACGAATTATTTATTGGAACTCGGCTTATACAAATCCGCGATCTCTGCCGCGCGTCAAACGCTGACTATCGCGGGCTTGAATGAACAATCCGAATCGATGATGGCGCCGATCTATTTCAGTCACATCCGTTATGGATTGTATTATGCAGATCTCGTCATTCCCGACGCGCAAACAAATAACTTCGATCCGTTGTTTCTTTACAGCGTCGTCAGACAGGAAAGTCTTTTTGAAGGCTTTATCAATTCAAGCGCCGGCGCGCGCGGATTGATGCAGATTATGCCCTCCACTGGCGCGGATCAAGCGGCGCAACTTAGTTGGGTTAACTATACTGACAAAGATTTGTATCGCCCCGACGTCAGCGTCGCATTTGGAACGCATTATCTTGCGAGAAACCGCGACGTATTAAATAACGATCTCTACGCAACGCTCGCCGCTTACAACGCAGGACCCGGCAACGCTTTGCAATGGAAAGAACTCGCGGGCGAAGACCCCGACTTGTTTTTGGAATCAGTCCGCTTTGAAGAAACGCGCAATTACATTCGCAACATCTATGAAATTTATGTAGTCTATCGGCGGCTGTATGGCGCTGCGGAATAAAAAAGTAGGTCGGATTGCCAATCCGACCTACAAATGTTAGGCTGCAAGCCTGACTTACTTAATCCAAAAACAAATTATTCCATGTGAGCCAGAACGCGCTCGTGCGCGGTCTCCACGTCCATATCCAGCACAGAGACGAGTTTGTCTCTGCCGCTTTCGCCCGCGACGATCTCCAAACGCGCTTTCGGCACGCCGAGAACTTCCGCGAGAAAGCCGAGCAATTCCGCATTTGTTTCTTCATTGGCAGGATCGCAGGCAAGATGCACTTTGATCGTGCCGTCGTTCAACACATCCACGATCTGATTGCTGCTGGCGCGCGGCGTGACTCGCACGGCTAAAGCCGATCCGCGTTGCCCATCACGAAAATCATATTTTCTAGTCGTCATTGTTCACCTCAACTTACATTGAAAGAAGAATAGATTGCAACAAACGAGATATAAGATCAACCGCGAT
>JAVHOY010000148.1:0-13552 GCA_036170295.1 bacterium | reverse complement strand
TCTTCGCAAAAAATTCAGACCGTCATCCCAACGAAGGACAGGCGCTGAAATTTTTTCCCGCCGCAGATTACGATGTGAACGCGCGCGTCAAATGCACCTACATTGAAATCCCGCAAGCGCGACACACGAGCGCGGTTCTGCTCTCCAAACCGTTTTGGATGTGGGGCGCGGAGATGGGAATCAATGAACATGGCTTGGTCATCGGCAACGAAGCGGTCTTCTCCAAAATTCCCGCGAACAAAGAACCCGCGCTGCTCGGCATGGACTTGTTGCGCGCCGCGCTTGAACGCGCTATCGCGCCGCGTGAAGCGCTTCAAGTCATCGTGGATTTGCTCGAAGAATTTGGTCAAGGCGGCAATTGCGGACACGACAAGGAAATGTATTATCACAACAGTTTCATCATCGCCAACCACGAGGATGCATGGGCGCTCGAAACGATAGACAAACAATGGGCGGCGCGGCAAATCAAAGATACATATTCCATTTCAAACTGTTACACCATCGGCGCGCAATATGATCTGGCTTCGGAAAACCTCACACAGTTCGCCGCGCAAAAAGGATTGACCCAATCCACGAGCGCGTTCGACTTCGCAAAAATATATTCCGATTTTCTGTACGCCACTCTCGGCAAGGGACGCATCCGCCGCGAAACAACCTTCCGCAAAATGGACAAGCAAAAAGGAAACCTCACCGCCGAGTCTATGATTGATATTTTGCGGAATCATAAAGCCCCCAACTTCGATCCGCAGGATGGAGTCGCCGAAATTGACGTGTGCATGCACGCTGGCTTTGGTCCCATTCGCGGCGATCAAAGTACCGCTTCTATGGTCGTTTATATGGACAAGAAAACCCCGATCATTTTTGCCACCGCGACTTCCTCGCCTTGCACAAGTATCTTCAAACCGATCTGGATGGACGCCGCGCCATTGCTTGACTTTGGAGTTGATCCCACAGGCGAATATGATTCGGCTTCTATGTTTTGGACTCATGAAAAATTGCATCGCGCTGTAACGCTCAACTATTCCGAACGGATCAAAACATATCAAACAGACCGCGACGCGCTTGAGAAGAAATTTATACAAGGCGCGTTCAAATTAAATAGCGCATCCGTTCAAGAACGCGCGGATTTCGCCGCGCAATGCTTCCGCGAAGCCGCGCGCGCCGAAGCGGAATGGCTCAAGCGCATCGAGCAGATTCCTGCGCGCAAAAAGTTTTTATATTCAATGGCGTGGAAGAAGTTTAATGAAAGAGCGGGGATGAGGTAATTGGGGATTAGGGAAATAAAAAAGGAGGCAACTCGTCATTGAGTCGCCTCCTTCCTAATTACCAAGTTACCAATAACTTACACCTGCGGCAAATTCCTGCGGATGACATTCAACATGCCGAAAGCCTTGACCGTGCCTTGCACAACGCAAGTGAGCGGATTATCCACAAGATAGGCGGGAATGCCGAGCGATTTAGTCAGCAGTTTATCCACGCCGCGCAAAAGCGCTCCCCCGCCGCATAATGCCACGCCGCGATCAATAATATCGGAGACCAATTCAGGCGGGGTTTTTTCCAACACCTTACGCCCAGATTCTACAATTTGCTTTAGCGGGTCTTGCAAGGCTTCGACAATTTCTCCGGTGGTTAATGTGACGGGACGCGGCAAACCGCTGACTTGATCCTGTCCTTGCACTTCCATGCTGCTTTCTGTATCTTGCGGAACCGCCGCGCCAATGCGAATCTTCAATTGCTCGGCGGTGGGCTGACCAATGACCACGCCATACTTGCGACGCACATAAGTCACGATGGCTTCATCCAAATCCATGCCGCCAGAACGCAACGTATCTGCGGCGACAATTCCATACATTGCGATCACTGCCGTTTCAGTGCATCCGCCGCCGAGACAGATGATCATATTGCCCGAAGGCGAATTGATCGGCAGGTCAACGCCGATTGCGGCGGCTAAAGGTTGCTGGATGAGAAACGCTTCGCGCGAGCCGGCTTCCATCACGGCTTCGTAGACGGCGCGGCGTTCAACGCTGGTGACTCCGTATGGGACAGAAATCATTACACGCGGGCGAAAAATCCGCATGGAGCCGCTGACGCGCTGTAATAAATACGCGAGCAGAGTCTCGGTGATTTCGTAATCCGCAATCACGCCGTTTTTTAGCGGACGCGCCACCTCGATACTTTCTGGAACCTTGCCTAACATATCGCGAGCTTCCATACCCGCAGCGACCATCTTCTGGTCGTCCACTTCAATGGCAACGATCGTCGGCTCTTCCAACAGCGTTTGCGCGCCATCAGCGATGCGTGTGAACATGGTGCCTAGGTCTATACCTAGGTCCTTTGAAAATAAAGCCACTGGGTTTATTGTTCCGAGTAAGGCGAGCGCGCGTTCTTGCGATAACGCCGCGCAGCTTCAAGACGCAAATTAGATCTACGCAACGCCGCTTCCATAGCGAGATAGCTATCGGTATCCGCAGGCGCTCCTTTGGCGAGCGCTTCTTCGGCGCGGGCGCGGGCGGTATCGGCGCGAGCGACGTCAATCTCTTCGACGTTTTCAGCCGCGTCCGCGAGGATGGTGACAATATCAGGCTGCACTTCGGCAACGCCGCCAGCGACTGTGAAGAGTTCTTCCTTGCCGCTTTTGCGAATTTTGATCACGCCAAATTTCAAGGCGGTCAAAACGGGAGCGTGCTTGGGAAGAATACCCATCTCGCCTTCTGCGCCGGGCAACACGACAATATCCACATCGCCTGCGAATACAGTTCGATCTTGAGAGACGATTTCACAACGAATGGTCATAATACATCCTTACGAAATTACCAATTACTAATTAAATGATTGGTAATTGGTAATTGATTAAGCCTTTGAAAGTTTTTCAGCCTTCTCGCGCACGTCTTCAATCGTGCCAGCCATCATAAAGGCTTGTTCGGGCAGATTGTCGCATTTGCCGTCGAGAATTTCGCGGAAACCTTTAACGGTGTCCTTAAGCGGAACATAGCGACCGGGAATGCCCGTGAAGCGTTCCGCCACATAGAACGGTTGCGAGAAGAAGCGTTCGATCTTGCGCGCGCGCGACACGATGAGCTTGTCGTCTTCGGAGAGCTCGTCAATGCCGAGAATGGCGATGATATCTTGCAAGTCTTTGTAGCGTTGCAAAAGGCGCTGGACTTCGCGCGCGGTGCGATAGTGTTCTTCGCCGACGATGTTTGGATCAAGAATACGAGACGTGGAACCGAGCGGATCCACAGCGGGATAAATGCCTTTTTCGACGATGGAGCGTTCGAGCGCGATAGTCGCGTCAAGATGCGTGAAGGTCGCGACAGGCGCGGGATCGGAATAATCATCCGCAGGCACATACACGGCTTGCATGGATGTGATCGAACCGGTGCGCGTGGAGGTGATGCGTTCCTGCAACTCGCCCATTTCAGTCGCGAGGGTCGGTTGGTAGCCTACCGCAGAGGGCATACGCCCCAACAGCGCGGAGACTTCGGAGCCAGACATGGAGAAGCGGAAAATGTTATCCACGAAAAGCAAAACATCCTTGCCCTGATCGCGGAAATATTCAGCCATTGAAAGCGCGGAAAGCGCAACGCGCAAGCGCACACCCGAAGGTTCGTTCATCTGACCGTACACCATGACGGTGTCTTTCATAACGCCCGATTCGAGCATTTCACGATACAGCTGTGTGCCTTCGCGGGTGCGTTCGCCTACGCCGGCAAACACAGAGTTGCCTTCGTGTTCAGTCGCCACCGAGCGGATGAGTTCCATGATGATGACGGTTTTGCCTGTGCCTGCGCCGCCGAAGATGCCTGTCTTGCCGCCTTTGGTGAACGGGGCGATCAAATCCACAACTTTTACGCCTGTTTCAAAAACTTCCACACGAGTGGATTGTTCTTCAAATGTCGGCGCGAGGCGATGAATTGGATAATACATGGCGGCATGGACTTCGCCTTTTTCGTCCACAGGTTGACCCAACACATTGAAGATGCGTCCCAAAGTGGTTGGACCAACCGGCACCATAATCGGCGAGCCAGTCGCAACAGCGGGAAGTCCGCGCCGCAAGCCATCGGTTGTGTCCATTGAAACGGTACGCACCCAACCATTACCAAGATGTTTTTGCACTTCAAGCACCAGCGGCTTATTGCCTTCGCGCTCTACGGTGATGGCTTCATAAAGCGCGGGAATGTTGCCTTCAGAAAATTCAACGTCTACGACGCCGCCAAGAATTTGTACTACACGGCCTGCTGCTTTTGCCATGATTGCCTCCAGTTATTTTGCGGACAGCGCTTCCGCGCCGCCGACGATGTCTAAGATATCGTTCGTAATGCCTTGCTGACGAACTTTGTTGTAAGCCAATTGCAGCGCGCCGACAAGTTCCTTCGCGTTGTCTGTCGCGTTACGCATGGCAATCATACGAGCCGCATGTTCGCTGGCTTGAGATTCTAAAACTGCCTGATACACTTGAAGCGCTGTAAAGCGCGGAATGATTTCATCAAGAATTACGCGCTCATCAGGTTCGTATTCGTACGGAGCGACGGGACCCGCGCGTTTTGACGCAAAATCATGCACAAGCCCTTCGCCTTCAAGTTCGAGCGGAAGAAGTTTCTTAAGAGTCGCAACTTGCCGCCCCATGTTGATAAAGTCGGTGTAGACGAGGTAAACCTCGTCCACTTTGCCGTTGACATATTCGTCAACCGCTAAACGACCGATGGCAGAAACGTCCATAAAAGTCGGCGCGGCGGGCAAGGCGCTGAAATCTGCGATCACTTTTTTACCGCGACGCATCAACAGATCGCGTCCCTTGCGCCCTACGGCAATATATTTAACGGGAACGGCGTTTGAATCAAAGCGATGAGAAGCAAATCGAATCACGTTGGAGTTGTACGCGCCCGCAAGTCCGCGATCGCCGGTAATCACAATCGCCAAAGTGTTGTTGAGCGTTTTACGCTGCGCCAAAAGCGGATGCAGGCTGTCGCGTCCCGGTTGTTCGGCGATATGTTTCAAGACCTGCCAAGCTTTAGTCGCGTAAGCGCGAGTCGCGGTGACCGCATTAATTGCTTTGCGGACTTTGCTGGCGCTGACTGTCTCCAATGCGCGCGTAACTTGCGAAATGTTTTTTACGCTCTTGATTCGAAGCCGCATTTCACGAGCGGAAGCCATAGTTTTATCCTTTAGTCTGCTAGTTTTCTAGTCGGCTAGTCTAGGCTTGCCAACCCGCGCGGAAAGCGTCGAGAGCCTTTGTCAGCGCGGCGCGATTATCATCGGTGATGGTTTTCTTTGCGATAATATCCTTGCCAACTTCAGGATATGAAGCCGCCATGTAACGAATCAAATCAGCCTGCCATTGCGCCATTTGATCGAGCGCGACGCCGTCGGCAAAACCGTTGGTGCCTGCAAAAAGCACAATCACCTGATCGACAAGTTCCGCAGGTTGATATTGCGGTTGCTTCAGAATTTCCTGCATCCGCTGACCGCGACCTAGTTGCTGTTGCGTGGATTTATCGAGATCGGAAGCCATCAACGCGAACGCCGCCAACTCGCGGTACGCAGCCATATCCAAGCGCAAGCGACCCGCGACTTGTTTCATCGCTTTGGTTTGCGCGTCGCCGCCTACGCGCGAAACGGAAACGCCCACGTTTACCGCTGGGCGAATGCCCGCGTTGAACAAGGCGCTCTCAAGGAAAATCTGTCCGTCTGTAATGGAAATAACGTTCGTGGGAATGTACGCGGAAATATCGCCAAGCAAAGTTTCAATGATCGGCAAAGAAGTGAGCGAACCGCCCGTGCCTGCCACTTTGACAATCTTGTGATTATCGGCGTCGCTTAATTTCTTGCGGGCTTCTTCGGCTTCGTCCTTTGAAATTGGACCCGTGTAAACTTTTCCGTTCACGCCGTCTTTTATGGAAGCCAGTTCGTTCTTATAATCTTTCTTGACGATTACATATTTATTTGCAAGACGAGCGGAGCGCTCCAGCAAACGGGAGTGTAGATAGAACACGTCGCCGGGATAAGCCTCGCGTCCAGGCGGGCGGCGCAAAAGCAAAGAGACTTGACGATATGCCCACGCATGTTTGGAAAGATCGTCGTAAATGATAAGAGCGTCGCGACCGCTTTCCATGAATTCTTCGCCAATTGAAGTCCCGGAATATGGAGCGATGTATTGCAAAGCCGCAGATTCATCCGCCGCCGCAACCACGATAATTGTATGTTCCATCGCGCCGGCGCGTTCCAAAATGCCGAGCGTGCGCGCAACGGCGGCTTTCTTTTGACCAATCGCCACATAGATACAGGTCAAGTTCTTGCCTTTTTGATTGATGATCGCGTCAATCGCAATAGCGGTTTTTCCGGTTTGACGGTCGCCGATGATTAGCTCGCGCTGACCGCGTCCAACGGGGATCATTGAGTCAATGGATTTGATGCCTGTCTGCACGGGCGTATCCACATCCTGACGATATACCACGCCCGGAGCGACGCGCTCAATGGGACGAAACCCCGTCGTGGCAATGGGACCTTTGCCGTCAATCGGCTCGCCCAGCGCGTTGACCACGCGCCCAATCAACGCATCGCCAACGGGAACGGAAGCGATGCGATTCGTGCCGCGCACGGTCATCCCTTCGACGATGCCATCGTAAGCGCCCATGACGATCACGCCCACGCTGTCCTTCTCTAAATTGAACGCCGTCCCCATCACGCCGTTGGAGAATTGCACAAGTTCCTGCGCCTTGATATTGGCAAGTCCTTGCACACGGGCAATTCCATCGCCCGCCTCAACCACAACGCCAATATCGCTGACATTGAGTTCAGGCTTAAAGCCATTAATTTGTTTTTGCAAATCGCCTGTGATTTGCTGGATCAGGTCTGACATTTAGTAGCCTCCGCAAAATTCTTTTTACGCGCAAGAACCCGGATAGAGCATATCCGGGCGCGTATGTATTCATTTAACTCTTCGTGAGTAAGAGTACAAACGCGGCAATGATACCTGAAAGGCGAATGATTGTCTAGTTACAATCATCTATAACCTTAAGAAATGTGTCGCGCATTTGTCATTGCGCTATGATTGCGCCGTAGCTACATCCAATAAAGGAGCAAAATCATCGCATGAAACGATACTGGAAAATCGCCGTGCTTGCCAACATCAAAGACGAAAATCAACCCAAACCGGAGGGTGTGCCGCCCGATGCGTTTGCCGACTTCGATCATATTGAAACGATCAACGCGTTGCGCGCCGCGCTCGAAACGGACGGTCACTCTACGCTATTTATTCAGGCGGATAGAGACCTGCCCTACGCGCTTCGAGAGACCCAACCCGATATTTGTTTTAACATTGCCGAAGGACTCGGCGGCGATGCGCGCGAGGCTCAAGTTCCCGCGTTGCTCGAAATGCTTGGCATTCCCTACACAGGCTCGCGCGTCCTCACCAACGGCATCTCGCTCGATAAAACGCTGACCAAAAGAATCTGGCGCGATCGCCGCTTGCCTGTTGCGCCGTTCCAAGAATTCTCCGTCGGCGATGAACCCCTGCGCGCTGAATTAAAATTTCCGCTCTTCGTCAAACCCGCGCGCGAAGGCACGGGTATGGGCGTGGATATGAAAGCTATCGTCAACAATGAAAAAGAATTACGCGAGCGCGCGCAATACATCGTCAGCGTCTATCAACAACCCGCGCTGGTTGAGACTTTTTTACCGGGACGCGAATTTACAGTCGCCGTCTTGGGGCGCGCCGACGCAAAACTTTACTCGCGCCATCCCGAATGGTATGAAAAAGACGGCTTCCATCGCTTCCCCATTTTGGAGTTGGATACGAGTCGTTCGATTACGCCATGGGTATATGGACTCGAAGCCAAATCAAAAGAAGTCGGCGCGGACGGTTCGCCCGGCTATTTCTGTCCCGCCGACGTTGAGCCAGAACTCGAAAAGAAACTCAGACATTTTGCATTGCGCGCGCATCAACTGCTTAACGCGCTGGATGTTTCGCGCACCGATATTCGTCTCGACGAAGAGGGCAACCCGCGCGTGATGGAAATCAACACGCTGCCCGGTCTCACGCCCAATTACAGCGACCTGTGTCTGCAAGCCAAAGCCGAAGGAATGCGCTATGAAGATTTGGCGCTAGATATTCTTTATCTTGGCGCAAGCCGCTGGGGTATGTTAGCGCCGCGCGAGCTCCCGCCGGAAATCGGAAAGAAAAAATAAGAACGCTTATATTAACTTGTGCTGTATGGCATAGGTCACCGCTTCAATTCGGTTAGCGACAGACAACTTTTGCAGGATATTTTTGACGTGAAACTTAATCGTGTTCTCGCTAACCGACAGCTCATTTGCAATCTCACGATTAGACTTGCCCTCCGCGATCCGTTTCAGCGCCTCCAGTTCCCTTGCGCTCAGGAGCGGTTTCTCAGCGGTCGCTTCAGTCTGACTGACATATTTGAATAACCGCGTAGTCATGGAAGGTAGAATGGCGGCTTCTCCATGTTCTAGGTTATTGAGGAGTTTAAAAAACTCGCTGGAGTTAATATGCTTTAACAGGAAGCCGTTCGCCCCAGAGCGAATGGCTTCTATTCAGGTTAACGCAAGTTACCTTACAAATTGTCACCCTCCCGAAGGACATCGGGACGATGTGAGCGAAGCGCACTTGCACCGCGCTGTCCGCTTTCAGCGTGCAGTGCAGGTGAGGGTCCCAATTTCAATCGTAGAGATGCTTCGCTACGCTCAGCATGACACAATCAGAAGTAAACCAATTATGGTTAACCTGAATAATATTCTCATTTGCCGAACCTCCTATAAATCCATAGTCACAATGATTTGCGTTGCCGAATAAAAGAAAATGACAGGATGAAAATCGGGCTGATCTAATTCATGGGATCAACAAACCTCCGAGTTCTTTAGAAACTCGGAGGTTTATTTTTGTCGCCCATAAAGACTTCGGCGGTAGCGCGATCTTCTTGCGAAATTCCTTCACGCTGAATGACTTTCCATACGGTCATGAAAATAATTTTTATATCCAGCCAAAACGACCCATGATCCACATACCAAATATCGTATTTGAATTTATCCTCCCAACTGATCGCGTTCCTGCCGTTGACTTGCGCCCAGCCTGTGAGTCCGGGAACGACGTCATGCCGCCGCGCTTGTTCGGCTGAATAGCGCGGGAGATATTCCATCAGCAGCGGGCGCGG
The DNA here is from genome assembly GCA_036170295.1 of bacterium. Classification (GTDB taxonomy): domain Bacteria; phylum Chloroflexota; class Anaerolineae; order Anaerolineales; family Villigracilaceae; genus Villigracilis. The sequence continues at coordinate 4,382 of JAVHOY010000148.1, read as the reverse complement.
TCCGACGAAGGACATTTCGCCGCGCAAGATATTGACAAGCTCGGGCAACTCGTCGAGGGAGAGCGCGCGCAGGATTCTTCCGAAGCGAGTTAAACGTTCGGAATCGGGAAGCGGATTGCCCTGAGTCCCGACGCGCTCCGTCATGGTGCGGAATTTATAAATGCGGAAGGGAACGCTCCGATAGCCGGGTCTCTTTTGGATAAAGAGAATCGGCGTCCCAATAAAAACGCGGACAAGCGCCGCGGTTAAAAAAATAACAGGGGATAAAATAATCAACGCAAGCAACGCAAAAATAAAATCAAAAAGACGTTTGCTGAAAGGCATGTTGGTATTATAACTCTAATGATTTATGGTATATTTTGCATAGGAGAAATCATTATGAATGAGCGAATCCTAATCATTGAAGACGACCAAGCCATTCTAAAACTGCTGCAACGCGGGCTGGCTTACGAAGGTTATACAGTGGATACCGCCATGGACGGACGCATGGGGCTGATCGCCGCGCGCGATCACACACCCGATCTTGTGGTGCTGGATTGGATGTTGCCCGGCATGGACGGTTTGGAAGTTTGTCATCGCTTGCGGACGGGCGGTTCGATTCCGATCATGATGTTGACCGCAAAGGATACCGTGCAAGATCGCATTCAGGGGTTGGATGCGGGCGCGGATGATTACATGGTCAAGCCGTTTAATTTGGATGAATTGCTGGCGCGCGTCCGCGCTTTGTTGCGCCGCACACAACCAGAGCGAATCCCCGTTTTGAAGTTTGCCGACCTCTCATTAGATACCAGCTCGCGTCAGGCTGCGCGCGGAACTCGCATGGTGTCTTTGACCGCGAAGGAATATGAATTGCTTGAGTTGTTTCTGCGGCATCCCAAACAAGTGTTGACGCGCGAAGTGATTTTTGACCGCGTGTGGGGCTATGATTTCGGCGGCGAGAGCAATGTGCTGGAAGTGTATATCCGTTATCTGCGCCAAAAATTGGAATTCGGAAATGAGATTCGTCTCATTCATACCGTGCGCGGCGTGGGATATGTGTTGAGGGAAGAACCGTAAGGAAAATAAATAGGGATTAGGCGATTAGAAATTAGGAAATGTAAAATCGTAAATTAATATGTCTCTGCGTCTGCGCCTTACTTTACTGTACTCAACATTCATGGGCGGAATTTTGCTTATCTTCGGCGCGGCGGTGTATATCCTCGTCAGCGTGACTTTGCTTAATCAGGTGGATTCGATGCTGGCGGGCGTGGCGCGCGATATTACCCAAGTGACCAAAATTAACTCGGTAGGCGAATTAAGCGTCATCCGATTGCCGCCGTTAGATATGACCGCAAACGCCTTCGTGCAAGTCTGGGGCAACGACGGCAAATTGGTTTCCACATCTCCAAGCATTAGCGCGTTGAGCGCTTCCATAGATTCCGTCGGCTTGAAATCAAGCAAAACAATTTATCAGTATTCACATCTTGGCGGCGCGCGCTTGCGCGTTTTGACCGTCCCCTTGCGGGTCGGCGCGCGCACCATTGGAGTCATGCAAGTCGGCGCCAGTTTGAGCGTGATAGACGCGACGCGCAACAACCTGCTTTCCATTATGTTAAGCGTCGCAGTGATCGCAGTCTTGATCGCGGCGCTGGGCTCGTGGATTCTTTTGGGGCGCGCGCTCGCTCCGCTTTGGGCAATCGCAGATATGGTGGATCAGATCAATCACGCGGACGATCTTTCGCGGCGGCTTCCCTATCGCGGCGAAAGAGAAGACGAGATCAGCAATTTGGTCGAGGCGTTCAATCAAACGCTGGAGCGCTTGGAATCGTTATTCACTTCGCAGCAGCGTTTTCTCGCGGACGTGAGTCATGAATTACGCACGCCGCTGACCGTCATCAAAGGCAACGTAGATTTGATGCGTCACATCAAACAGGCGGATGAAGAATCGTTGAGCAGCATTGATCAAGAAGCGGGCAGGCTCACGCGACTCGTCGGCGGATTGTTGATGATCGCGCAGGCGGAATCGGGCAAACTCGCGTTGAACTTCAAGCCTGTCGAATTAGACCTTTTGCTGACTGAAGTCTTTACCGAAATGTGCGTGTTGGCGGGCAGTAAAGTAAAAGTCCACTTGAACGAAATTGATCAGGTCATGGTCAACGGCGACCGCGACCGTTTAAAGCAAGTGTTGTTGAATTTAATTGCGAACGCGATTCAATACACACCGCAAGACGGCGATGTTTTTTTAAGTATGAAGAAGATGGGCGATCAGGCGCGGATTATTATTCGGGATACGGGACCTGGAATTCCCGCCGCAGACTTGCCTCACATCTTCGATCGCTTCTATCGCGCCGAGAAATCGCGCACGCGCTCCACAACCAGCGGATTTGGATTGGGCTTGTCCATTGCCAAGTGGATCGTGGAACATCATAACGGGCGAGTCGAAGTTGAGTCAAAAGAGGGCAAGGGAACGTCGTTTGTGATTTGGCTGAATAGTTTGTAAAAGTTTATGAGGTCTATGAAGTTTATAAAGTCGCCTCACGCAATGTCATTCTGCCTGCGGCGCGGCACAGGCGAGCGGAGCGAAGAATCTCTTCATTGGATTCAAGAATTGCGCGCCATTGATTTGGAATCGTGATTTCACCATGTTATGTGTAGAGGCGGAGCAATGCTCCGCCTCTACCTGATTTACAACGGTTCAAACCTCGCTGTGAAGTGACGCAACAATTCTGGCGCATAAGTGAATTTATATCCGCGAACTTGATCGGCGCGGGCTTTGATTCGGATGGCGCAATCCGCCACATAATCCATGTGGCTTTGCGTGTACGTTCTGCGCGGAATGGCGAGGCGCAACAATTCCAGCTTGGGATAGATCATCTTGCCAGAATCAGGATCGGGAAATGCGAACATGACCGAGCCGATTTCAACTCCACGGATGGCGCCTTCGCGGTACAGTTCCACACACAAGGCTTGACCGGGAAATTCGCTTTGCGGAATATGCGGGAAGATGTGCGCCGCGTCCATGTAAACCGCGTGACCGCCCGCAGGCTGGATGGTGGGGATGCCCGCGTCGTTGAGCCGCGCCACGAGGTACGCCGTTTGCGCGAGACGCGAGGCGAGATAGGCTTCGTCGAGTCCTTCGTATAAACCAACCGCCATCGCGTCAAGGTCGCGTCCCGCAAGTCCGCCATAGGTGGGGAAACCTTCGCGCAGGATCAATTCGTTTTTGATGTTTTGAAAAAGGCTTTCATCGTTCAAACACAGCAAGCCGCCGATGTTGACAATCGCGTCCTTCTTCGCGGACATAGTCATGCCGTCGGCGAGCGCGTACATCTCGCGGGCAATTTCGATGACCGATTTATTTTCGTAGCCTTTTTCGCGCAGTTTGATGAAGTAAGCGTTTTCCGCGTAACGAGCGGAATCAATGAAGAAGGGGATTTTATATTCGTGATACGTCGCCGCCACCGCCCGCAGATTTTCCATCGAGATGGGCTGACCGCCGCCCGCGTTGTTGGTGACGGTCATCATGCCAAAGGGAATTTTCTCCGCGCCCGTTTTTTGAATGAAGGCGCGCAACTTGGCAATATCCATGTTGCCTTTGAACGGATGCGGATTGGCAATGTCAAACGCTTCGTCAATGATCAGGTTGGTCGGGCGTCCGCCGCGCGCGCGGATGTTGGCGTCGGTAGTGTCGAAGTGCATGTTGGACGGGACGTAGTTGCCTGGCTTGACCAAACACGCCGCGAGAATATTCTCTGCCGCGCGTCCCTGATGTGTGGGGACAAAAAACTTGAAACCGAAAATATCTTCAACGGCAGACTTGAGGCGATAGTACGAGCGCGCGCCCGCGTAGGATTCGTCGCCGCGCATCATTGCCGCCCATTGCTCGGAACTCATCGCCCCCGTGCCTGAGTCGGTCAGCAGGTCAATGAAGATGTCTTCGGCTTTCATGTTGAATAAATTGTAGCCCGCGTCTTTCAACGCGGATTCTCTCGCCTCAGGCGAAATCAGGCGGATGGTTTCGATGGCTTTGATGCGGTACGGTTCGGGGGGATAGGGGTGAGTCATTTGGGTCTCCTAATTTGAGGTTGCGTCAAATTTTGGGTAGCGAGCCTGACGCGCGTCCCGCGCCATTCGGTCTCCAATGACAGGGTGATTTTACAACCAATTGGTTTAAAACAAAACCTCCGAGGTTTTTAAAACCTCGGAGGTTGGCATAAGGGCGTAGGGGCGACGCAATGCGTGCCCCTACACGTTTGCACATTTCCCCTCAATCTCCGCCAGCGTTTCCTGCGCGGACTGCAAATTGGGATGACGCAGGCGCGTGTAAATCTCGACGGCGCGGCGGGACAGGGATAAGGCTTCTTGTAGGGGCGCATCAGGTTGGGGCGAGGGTTGGGGGGGGG
>JAVHOY010000147.1:0-3046 GCA_036170295.1 bacterium | reverse complement strand
TCCACCGCGAGGCAAGTGAGGGTTTGCTCCACGCCGGGGATGGGCTGAATTTCGGAAGCGGTGATCGCGCCGAGTCGGGCAATATCTGCGGTCTCCACCACCGCCACCGCGTCGTACGGTCCAAAGGTCATGTGGGCTTCAACGACTCCTTTCACTTTGCGGAGGCTTTGGACAACCTCTTTGACTTCGCCCGCATGGATCTTAATCATGATATAGGCTTTCATAGCGACTCCTTTTGATTAGATTTTCTTTTCGCGAAGAAATACGACCCAATAGACAGCGGACACCAACACTGCGCCGCCGATGATGTTGCCAATAGTAACAGGAATCAGATTGTTTATAAAGAAATTTCTCCATGTAAGCGCTTCAAGATTTGGAATTTTATCGCCGACCTTCGCCATGAAATCCGCGTCAAACCCTTTGATAAATAACGCGTACGGGATGAAATACATATTTGCCACGCTATGTTCAAACCCCGCCGCGACAAACGCGGCGATTGGAAAGATAATGCTGATCACTTTGTCAACCGTTGTGCGCGCGCTGTACGTCATCCACACCGCGAGGCAGACCAGCGCGTTGCATAAAATGCCGAGCGCAATCGCTTGAACAAATCCGAGCTCGCATTTTGAAACGGCAATTTTTAACGCGGCGATCCCGACGGCGTCCGCGCCAAATGTATATTGCTTTGAGAAAAACATCAGCGCGGCAGTGGCGACTGATGCGACGAAGTTGCCCGCGTAAACGACGCCCCAGTTCCGCAACAAGGCGCGTCCGCTGACCTTTCCGCTTGCCCACGCCATGACAATGAGATTGTTGCCGGTGAACAATTCCGCGCCGCCGACAACGACAAGAATGAGACCGAGAGAAAAGACCAACCCAGTCAACAAGCGCGTCACGCCATAAGGCAAACCTGTGGAGTACGCTAGGCTTCCATCCGCCGCAGTGACCGACATCCCGCCTGCCGCAACGGTGGTTGCAAAGATTGCGCCTAATGAAATAAACGCGCCTGCGAGGATCGCCAACATGAACATGGTAAACGCGGGCATCTCCGCTTTGCGAACGCCAAGATATTCGGCGCGTGTCGCCATTTCTGCGGGTAAAAGAGAATCAATTCGTATTTCGCTCATTGTTTTATCCTTTTCTATACTTGAATTATACATGACCTGACTGCGTTATAATCGCAAACGTTAATACAAATCTCGCTGAGAAGGCAAACTTATGAATCCCGAAGAAAACAACCCCACCGATTTTATCCGCGAAGCCGTTGCAAAAGATTTGAAGAGCGGGCGCTTTGATCATGTTCGCACGCGTCTGCCTCCCGAACCGAATGGATATTTACACATCGGGCATGTGAAGGCGTTTATGATTGATTATCTCATCGCGAAAGAAAACGGCGGCGAGTTGATTCTGCGTTTTGACGACACCAACCCCGCGAAGGAAGAAACTGAATTCGTAGAAGCCATTGAAGATGACGCGCGCTGGCTGGGCATTGAATGGGTCAAAGTCACTTACGCTTCGGATTATTTTGACGAGTTGTACGAGTGGGCTAAGAAGTTAGTCCGCATGGGCAAGGCGTATGTGGACGATCAGACTCCCGAAGAAGTCAGCGCCAATCGCGGCACATTAACCGAGCCGGGAAAAAATTCTCTGTATCGAGGTCGTTCAGTGGAAGAAAACCTTGACCTGCTGGAAAGAATGAAGAACGGCGAATTCCCGGACGGTTCGCGCATTTTGCGCGCCAAGATTGATATGGCGCATCCCAACATCAACATGCGCGACCCGGCGATGTATCGCATCATTCACGAGCCGCCGCATCATCGCACGGGCGGCAAGTGGAAAATTTATCCGATGTACGATTGGGCGCATGGACAGAACGATTCAATGGAAGGAATCACCCATTCTTTATGTTCGCTGGAATACGAAAATCATCGTCCGTTATATGAATGGTTTCCCGAACAACTTGGCGTATTCAAACCGCATCAAATTGAATTTGCGCGGCTGAACATGACTTATACGGTGATGAGCAAACGCAAGTTGAGAAGACTCGTCGAAGAGAATTTGGTCAGCGGCTGGGACGATCCGCGTATGCCCACTTTGCGCGCCATGCGCCGCCGCGGATATACCGCCGCCGCGATTCTTGATTTCATCCGCAAAGTTGGCGTGGCAAAAAATTACAGCGTCAGCGACGTGGCGTTATTGGAAGCCAGCGTACGCGAAGACTTGAATAAAACTTCGCCGCGCCGCATGGCGGTTATCAGACCTTTGAAGGTTGTGATTGACAACTATCCCGATGACCTTGTTGAGGAAATGGACGCGGTCAACAATCCCGAAGACGCGGAAGCGGGGACGCGCAAAGTCCCGTTTTCAAAAGTCATTTACATCGAGCAGGATGATTTCCGCGAAACGCCGCCGCCAAAATATTATCGCCTCTTTCCCGGCAATGAGGTGAGATTGCGTTACGCTTATTTCATCAAATGCACACGCGTCGTCAAAGACGACAAAGGCGCAGTTGTCGAAGTCCACGCGACGTATGATCCCACAACTCGCGGCGGAGATTCAGCCGACGGGCGCAAGGTTAAATCCACCATTCATTGGGTTTCGGCGCGACACGCCAAAGCGGCGGAAATTCGCATGTATGATCGGCTGTTTACAAAAGAAGACCCCGAAGAAGGCGACGAAGGATTCCTCGCGTGCATCAATCCAAAATCGCTGGAAATTCTGAATGGATTTGTCGAGCCGTCGCTCGCATCGGTCAACGCAGGCGAACGCTTCCAATTTGAACGTCTCGGTTATTTCTGCGCCGATATTGAATCCACGCCTGAAAAACCCGCGTTCAATTTGACGGTGAACTTAAGAGATACTTGGTCGAAGATGGAAAAGAAGACAAAATAATTCAGGAGATAATAGACCTCCTGCATAACGGAAGGGTCGCAAGCAGAAAATTATTTTTAACTGCCGAGCCGCAGAGACGCTGAGAAGAAGTAATAAGAAAACCCTGCGCTTCTGCGGCAAATTCTTTAGAATTTTGAAGGGGGCTATTTGTTTC
>JAVHOY010000146.1:0-3082 GCA_036170295.1 bacterium | reverse complement strand
CGCCGAATTATAAAATCGGAAGAAGAGACGCAAGGCGTATATACTCCCGCGCCGTTAGACTCTCTCGACGATGAATCAACCCCGCAACTTTATCGTCCCGCGTTGGACAAAGACAACATGCCGCTTCCACGCCGCGTGGATGAAACCGACCTCGAAGGCACGCGAGTCACACGCGCCGCGTATGAGCCGACGAGCAGGCAAAGACCCGCGCAACCATACGCTTCTCAACCTGTTTCGCAGCCGCAAAAAAAATCTTCATTCAATTTTGGAAATATAAATTGGCGCGGAAGTACAGGTTGCTTTCTACGCGGATTGATCATCGCGGTATTTTTATTTGTCATTCTTGGGTTATGCGGCGGTTCGTATTTTGTCTATCAATACTATCGCATCGCAAGCACATTGCCGGATGTGGGCGATTTACGCAACCGCGCATCGCAATTTGAAACCACACGCATTTTAGATCGTAACGGACAGACGCTTTACGAAATTCTTGATCCAAACGCGGGGCGACGAACTTATATTCCCTTGAAAGATATTTCCCCGAATCTTGTCGCGGCGACCATTGCGACTGAAGATAAAGATTTTTATTCGCATCCAGGCTTCGATCTGTGGGCGATGTTCCGCGCGCTGTGGCAAAACTATAAAAGCGGAGGAACCGTTTCGGGCGCATCCACCATTACGCAGCAGGTGGCGCGCGCGTTGGTTTTATCTCCCGATGAACGCGCCGAGCGCACATACTCGCGCAAAGTCCGCGAGATTATTCTTTCGGCAGAAATCACGCGCCGATATTCCAAAGATGAAATCCTTGAGTTGTATCTTAACGAAATTTATTACGGCAACCTTGCCTACGGAGTCGAAGCCGCCGCTGAAACTTATTTTGGAAAATCGGCAAAAGACTTGACGCTGGGCGAAGCTGCTTTTCTCGCGGGCTTGCCGCAAGCGCCCGCCGTTTATGATATTTACACAAACTCGCAAGATACATTGATTCGCCAACAGCAAGTGTTAGTGTTGATGTTTGATCTGAGCGGCGCGGAGAATTGCATCAAGGTCAGCAACAGCCTCGACCCCATTTGCGTTGATCCCGTTACGGCGACGCAAGCGGCGGATGAAATGAAAACGTATGCCTATCGCGCGCCGTCTTTTGACGCGAAGTATCCGCATTGGGTGAATTTTGTGCGCGAGCAATTGGAAGCGCAATACGACGCGCAGACGATTTATCGTTCGGGGTTTGTGGTGTACACCACGCTCGACCCTGTGATGCAAGATAAAGCGCAGCAACTCGTCAGCGATCAAATCGCGGCGATGACCGAGAATAACGCGCACAACAGCGCGTTGGTTTCCATCCGCCCGTCAACGGGAGAAATTCTGGCGATGGTCGGCTCGCCTGATTTTAATAACGCCGCCATCGCGGGACAGATCAACATGGCGACCAGCGCCACGCGCCAGCCGGGTTCGTCCATCAAGCCGATCACTTACGTCGCGGCGTTTGAAAAAGGCTGGACTCCTTCCACGTTAATTTGGGACGTGCCGACTCAATTTCCCGACGGCGCAAATCCGCCGTATGAGCCGCGCAACTATGACGGAAAATTTCACGGCGCGGTGACCGCTCGCGTCGCGCTTTCTAATTCGTTTAATATTCCCGCCGTCAAAACGCTGGAATTTGTCGGGCTGTATGACGACCCGAACACGCCGCAAAAAGACGGCATGATCGCAATGGCGCAGCGGCTGGGAATCACATCGCTGACGCGCAACGACTACGGGCTTTCGCTCACGCTTGGCGGCGGCGACGTCAGTTTGATAGACATGACTTCCGCGTATTCTGTTTTCGCCAACGGCGGCGCGCGCGTTGCGCCTGTCGCGATTCTCAAAATCACAGATTATGCGGGCAATGTTGTTTACGAATATAAACCGCAACCCGGCGAGCAAGTTATCCGCGCGGAACATGCGTATTTGATCTCGTCCATTCTTTCGGATAACAATGCGCGTTCGTTGATGTTTGGTCCCAACTCGCTTTTGAATTTATCTTTTCCCGTCGCGGCAAAAACGGGAACGACGAACGACATCCGCGACAATTGGACTCTCGGATATACGCCCGATCTCGTGACGGGTGTGTGGATCGGCAACGCGGATTACACGCCGATGATCAACTCATCGGGGTTGAGCGGCGCCGCGCCGATCTGGTCGCAGTTCATGGAGTTCGCGGTTCCATATATCACCAACGGCGCGCCGACTCCGTTTACTCCGCCGGCGGGTATTGTGAACAAAGTGGTTTGCAAATTGTCAGGCGCCGAACCGTCCAACTCATGCGATGATCAATACACTGAAGTCTTCGCGTTCGACCAACTTCCGCTGCCGCCCGGCAAAGACCTTGTGCGCCGAATCAAAATTGATTTGTGGACAGGGCTTCAAGCGTCTGATGCTTGCAAAGGTCCAAGCGAAAACCAAGTTGTTATGAACGTCGCCGATAAATGGGCGCGCGAATGGTTGGATACCAACGATGGACGCAATTGGTTGGACAATCATGGCTTGCCGCGCAATCCATACTTTGCGCCTGATCGCGAATGCCGCGCAGACGATCCGCAACCCGTCGTTGAGTTCAAACTCACCGACGGCGAGACTGTTTCATCTTCTCCGCTTGATATTATAGGCACGGTCTTCGCTGATAAAGGATTCAAAAAATGGCGGCTCGAATACGGCGTAGGCGCGAATCCCGATTCATGGACGCTGTTGAATGAAAACAACCAGCCTATAAAAAATGATTTGATCTTCTCGTGGGATTTTCTCAACATCTACGACGAAATGGTCACGTTGCGATTGACTCTCATCGGCGACAAAACGGAAATCGAAAAGCGCGTGACGATTCATCTGCCCGTGTACGAACCGCCCACCGAAATTCCACCGACGGCGATCCCGCCAACATCTGTTCCGCCCACGCTTCCGCCGCCGACGGACATTCCGCCCACCGCGACGATTGTCATCCCCACCGATACGCCTGCGCCCACGCCGACGGATGTTCCCATTGAAACGCCAACGCCGCTCTCGCCGTAATTTTGAATCCATTCGTAGGGGCGCATTGCGATGC
>JAVHOY010000145.1:0-3085 GCA_036170295.1 bacterium | reverse complement strand
TTTTTTATGCCCGACGCTTGATGTATGGTAGAATGCTCCGCGTTGGAGGGATGGCCGAGCGGCTCAAGGCGCATGTCTTGAAAACATGTTTGGGTCACACCAACGTGGGTTCGAATCCCACTCCCTCCGCTCAACGACTTACGATTTGCGATTGACGATTTTTGATTTTGCATGGATAATGAATAACCGTAAATTGCCAATCGTTCAATCGTCAATTTACATGGGGAGGTGCCAGAGTGGCTGAATGGGCTCGCCTGCTAAGTGAGTGCCGGCTTTAAAACCGGTCGGGGGTTCGAATCCCCCCCTCCCCGCCACATGGAAATACGCTCAGAGATGGGCGTATTTTTATTTTCGGCGGCGTTATATTTTTGGAGCTTTGTGCGGCGCGCTGAGAAATGATAAACTTGGGACATGGAATTTCAAACAAATGCTCCTATTCTCGTCACCGGCGCAAGCGGATTTGTCGCGCTGCACACCATTATCCAAGCGCTTCAACAGGGATATAAAGTCCGCGCCACGTTGCGAAACTCCGCGCGCGAGACCGAAGTCCGCGAGATTGTTGCAAAATTTGTGGACGCAAAAGATAATCTTGAATTCGTCATTGCCGATCTGACGCAAGACGCAAATTGGGACGAAGCCATGCGCGGCTGCGAATTCGTCTTGCATGTCGCGTCGCCTTTTCCTTTGTTTGAGCCAAAGCATGAAGATGAATTGATTGTTCCCGCTGTGCAAGGGACTCAGCGTGTGTTGCGCGCCGCTCATCATGGGAACATAAAGCGCGCGGTCATCGTCTCATCTGTCGCGGCTGTGTCGTCGGGACATAACGGCGAGAATAGAACTTTCGACGAAAACGATTGGTCAATCATTGAAAATAATATCGGCGCGTACGCAAAGAGCAAAACCCTCGCGGAACGCGAAGCGTGGAAGTTTATCAACGGCGCGGAAAATATCAACAAAATGGAAATGGTCGCCGTCAATCCGCCGCTGATTTTGGGACCGATGCTTGATAAACAAACGCACACTTCCATTGAGTTGATTCGCGTTTTCATGCGCGGAGAAGTTCCCGGCGTGGCAAAACTCAAAATGGGAATCGTAGACGCGCGCGACGTCGCGTCCGCGCTTTTGCTGGCGATGAAAACTCCCGAAGCCGCAGGTCAGCGCTTTATGATTCCCGCCGCCACAATTTGGTATAAAGAAATCGCGGATATCCTCCGCAAGGAATATTTTTCGCGCGGATATAAAAAAATCCCGCGCATTCAATTTCCAAGTTTTGCCGCGCGTCTGCTCGCGTTGTTCGACAAAAAAATCGCCGTCGTTGTCCGCGACTTGGATTGGGATTACGACCTCTCGAATGAAAAAGCAAAACGCATCCTCAAGTGGACTCCGCGCCCAAAGGAAGAAGCGATTCTCTCAATGGCGGAGAGTTTGATCAAACTTGGGCTTGTGTAAAATTCAAAATCTTTTTCGCGCAATGGAATCAGCATGAAAAAACTAAACAAGAGTCTTCTTATCAATCTCGGCGTTTTGATTGCCGCCGCGGGCTTGGCTTATTTTGCCTATCAGGGATATTACAATCGCAACTGGTCGGACGACTGGTGCTACAACCGCGATTTCAAAAATCTGGGCGTTCTCAAAACAATCGGGTTATATTCCGCCACAGGCGAGGAAGCCATTCGCGGCTGGCCCCTCGACCGTTACGCCATGACCGCGCTTTCGGGGCTGGTCTATCTTCCAGGCGTATTTGGTACGCAGATATTTACCGCAATCGCTATCGTCGTTTGGCTCGTCGTCATTTACTGGGTTCTGTCGAATTTTGCGACATTAAATAAAACGGATATTCCCAAAAATATGCGCCTTTTATTTTCTGGCTTCATCCTTTACTATACCCTCTATATTTCTCCCGACCGATTTCAAATTCTATATTGGCGGTCGGGAATCATCCCATACAGTTTTGCGATCATCTTTGGTTTGATTCTGCTTGGGCTGATCACGCATCAAGCGCTCAAACAAACAACGTCAAAAATCAACATTGCCTTAATCGCCGTCGTCGGTTTGATTGGCGGCGGATTCTCCGAAATCGGTTGCGCTTTTTTATTCGGCGGCATGACCCTCTTGCTTCTCGCGGCATGGCAGAGCAAACGCCTCAAAAAGGAATGGGCTCTTAATTCCTTCTTCGCTATTCAAATTGCATGGCTCGCGCTGCTGATCGCTTTCATTATTTTAATCGCCGCGCCGTCAAACGCTCCGCGTTACAATTCCATGCAAGAGGGACCCAACAATCTATTCTTCGTCCCTTTTCTTTCGATTCGTTCCGGCATATTTTTCATCGCGCATTCGATTTTAGACCTGCCCGTTCCGCATCTGATCCTCGTCTCGTTTTTCGTCGCGCTCTCCATGCTCGCCCACGCCGACGGCGTAAAAATTGAGACGAAGCAAGCCGCATGGTTAATTGCGATCGCCGCAATTGTTTCGACGCTGTTGATCATCGCCATTCAGGCGCCGACCGTTTATCTTTACAGCGCGCCGCCCGATCCGCGCGGACAATCGCTTTCGCGCTTCACGATGACAGTCGCGTTGGCGCTCATCGCATGGGCTTTGGGCGGAATCGCTGCGCGGTATGCGTCCGCCAAGTTGATCTTCGTCCCCATATTTTTTATCCTTCTTGGATACGCTTACACCGCGCGCGCGATCAGCGTCACAGTTAAGGATTATCCCGGTTTTGTGCAACGCGCCCGAATTTGGGACGAGCGCGACCGAGTCCTTCGGGACGCGGCGGCGCAAGGCATTACGCGCATGGAAGTCGTCGTCATCGACACGCACGCAATCGGCACGAAAGATATTATGCGCTCGCAGGATATGGACAAATGGACAAAGGGTTGCGCCGCAAGTTATTACGGCATGGAAGCGATCAAAGCCATCGGGACAAAATGAACCGACTGCAAAAGTCTCCGCGCGTTTGTTGATTGAGAAGCGCGGACGAAGAGTTTGATCGAATTGGCTTTGTTGTAATTAGCGGTAGAATCATTTCATTAGAAAAGGAGAGAAAATCTTATGGACAGAAAATTACGTCTTGTAAATTTGCTGG
>JAVHOY010000144.1:0-3086 GCA_036170295.1 bacterium | reverse complement strand
AGCCTTACGATGGTCAATCCACAAACCTGCTTGCTTTTTCATAGGAATTCTCCTTATTGTTTGGAAGAACTGATTTTTTGTAAATCGCTATTTATATTATACGCACGTTTATTTGATAAGAAATGAAAATTGACGAAGCGGCTTAAATGCGACTATCGCCCGCTTAAAAAAATGGACGGAGTTTTGACTCCGTCCATTTGTCTTCGTGGGTATTCGCGGACTGCTTACCTACGTCCGCCGCGATCTCCGCCGCCGCTGCGACCGCGATCACCGCCGCTGCGCCCACCCCTATCGCCGCCTCGTCCGCCGCCGTTGCCGCCGCGCGAACCGCCCTTATCTTTCTCGCGCGCTTCCTCAGCAGACCAACCTTCCAGCACAGCCTGGCGCGACAAACGGATCTTGCCTTGCGGGTCAACATCCGTGACCATCACGGTCAACTCATCGCCCATCGCGCAGACATCTTCCACAGAGTTCACGCGCTCGCTGGCGAGTTGCGAGATATGCACAAGACCATCCACGCCGGGCAACAGATTCACAAACGCGCCAAAGGCTTCAATGCGGACGACTTTGCCCGTATAAATATTTCCGATCATCACCGACTCGGTCAACGATTCAACGCGTTCCTGCGCGATCTTTGCGCCCACGCTGTCGGTTGAAGCGATGTAAACCGTGCCGTCTTCCTGAATATCAATCTTAGTGTGCGTCTCTTCCTGCAATGCGCGGATATTCTTGCCGCCGGGTCCGATCAACGCGCCGATTTTATCAATCGGAATTTTTACGGTGATGATGCGCGGCGCGTGAGGTTTCAACTCTGCGCGCGCTTGCGGCAGGGCCTCGAGCATTTTTCCCATAATGAACATACGCGCGGTATGAGCCTGCGCCAGCGCTTCCTTCATCATTTGCGCGCTCAAGCCTGTGATCTTGATGTCCATTTGCAAAGCGGTGATGCCTTCGGCGGTGCCAGCCACTTTGAAATCCATATCGCCGAGATGATCTTCTGTGCCTTGAATATCGGTGAGAATTTGATAGCGTCCCGTTTCGTCGGTGATGAGTCCCATCGCCACGCCGGAGACCGGCGCTTTGATCGGCACGCCCGCATCCATCAACGCGAGAGTCGAGCCGCAGACAGAACCCATAGAAGTTGATCCATTTGAAGACAACGCTTCAGACACAACGCGAATCGCATACGGGAAAGATTCTGCCGCAGGCAAAACGGGTTCGAGCGCGCGTTCAGCTAATGCGCCATGACCGATTTCGCGTCGGCTTTGTCCGCGCAACATTTTCACCTCGCCCGTCGAGAAAGGCGGGAAGCTGTAATGATGCATATAGCGTTTTTCTTTGATCGGCGAAAGGTTATCCAATTCCTGCGCCTCGCCTAATGTGCCAAGCGTAGCAAAAGATAAAACTTGAGTCTCGCCGCGAGTGAAAAGTCCCGTGCCATGCGCGCGCGGAGAAAGTCCCACCTCGCACCAGATCGGGCGGATTTCGGTGGGTGTGCGACCATCGGGACGTTTGCCCATGCTCAAAATTCTTTCGCGCACAATTTTATGTTCCGCCTCGCTAAACGCAGATTTCACGTCTTTTTCTGAAGGCGCAGTCGCATCGCCTTCCACACAGAACTCGGCGATCATCGCGGCTTGCAATTCGTCCATGCCGCCGTAAAATTCGCCTTTGCTCAATGGCTTATCCAGCAAGTCAGTCATGCGTTGATTGACCGATTCAAAAACTTTCTTTTGTAAATCCTCATTCGCAGTTTCGATAAAGGCTTCGCGTTTGGGCTTGCCAATCTCGGCTTGCATCTTGAGTTGTAATTCAATAATCGGCTGAATGGATTTGTGTCCTAATTCAAGCGCGGCAACCATCACATCTTCGGGGATTTCGCTCGCGCCGCATTCCACCATGAGGATCGCGTCTTTTGTTCCCGCGAGTCTTAGGTCAAGATCAGACGCTTCGATTTCGGCGAAGGTCGGGTTGATCACGAATTCGCCATTGACGCGTCCCACGCGCACCGCGCCGACAGGTCCGCCCCAAGGAATATCCGAAATCATAATCGCAGCCGAAGCCGCGTTGATCGCGAGAATATCCAGCGGGTTTTCTCCATCCGCAGAAAAGGTATACATAATAATTTGCACTTCATTGCGCATCCCATGCGCGAACAATGGGCGCAGCGGACGATCAGTAAGACGCGAGACGAGGATCGCATCGGTGGAAGCGCGTCCTTCGCGGCGGAAGAACGAACCGGGGATTTTTCCGCCCGCGTACATGCGCTCTTCAAAATCTACCGAGAGCGGGAAGAAATCAATTCCATCGCGGACTCCGCCCATCGTAGCGGCGGCGAACACGATTGATTCGCCTACGCCGAAAGTGACCGCGCCGCCCGCCTGAGCCGCCAACGTGCCAGTCTCAAATGTGTGGACGCGCGATCCAACAGTCGCTGAATAACGCTTTAATTCGGGTTTCATATTTATCTCCTGTTGGGGCGGATCGCGATCCGCCCTTACAATATTTCCCGCTAGTGGGTCAGGGACTGAAGAGTGGGAACAACCTGTGTTGTTCGCGCTATTCAATTCCTGACTGCGGGGTGATCTTTCTCCTCTCCCTTTGGGAGAGGGTCGGGATGAGGGTTTAAAAAGACCCTAAAAGTCTCGCGACCTTTAGGGTCTAACAAACAAACTTACTTGCGGCGAAGTTGCAGGCGATCGGTTACGCTGAGATAGTTTTTGTAATTGCTTGAACGCAAGTATGTGAGCAAGCGGCGGCGTTGACCGACCATCTTGAGCAAACCGCGGCGGCAGGATTGATCCTGCTTATTGCTGCGCAGATGCTCGGTGAGTTGAGTAATGCGATTGGTCAGGATGGCAACCTGAACTTCAGGCGAGCCAGTGTCCTTCTCGTGGCGATGAAAATCTTCAATCGCCTTGGTCTTAATTTCTTTTGAGAGCGGCATGACGTGTGCTTCCTTTCTTTTGAATTTGGCGGAAAAAATTCCGCGCTTTGCAGGTCTCCATGTCTACAGCCAAAACCGTAGAGCAGGACCAGTCATGGAAAAAATTATACCAGAGTTTTTTAGGCGACTGAATTGAAAA
>JAVHOY010000143.1:12771-13917 GCA_036170295.1 bacterium | reverse complement strand
TTATCCACCAGCGACCAGTGGAAATATCCCTTCACCTGCCAATTAAAATTCACCGCCCGCCAGATCTGATGTAGATGCTGCGCGAGATAACGCGGGCGCATGTGGTCTTCAGAATCTTCCACGCCGTTCTCGGTGATGATGATGGGCAAATTGGGATACGTTCGCTCAATCCACTTAATCGAATCAAAAATTCCTTCGGGGATATTCGCGAGAAATTTCGAGGGGCTAAGTTCCGCGCCTTTGGCGTAGCCGCTGTTGGAGAATAATTCGGCGGCGCGGGTAATATCAAACCAAACTGTATCCACCGAGTAGTAATTCAGTCCGAGATAATCTTGCGTTCCCTTTGCTTCGGGAATGGCTTGATTGCCCAGCGGAGATTTCATCACGCCCGTCGAAATCGCGGAGGGAAATCCCATGTTGACTCCGTTGTAGCGGATGTTTCTCATCAGCCTATCCAATGGCGACCACTTCCAACGCGGAGTCATCGGGCGGTAATGGAGGGCGTACCCCACCCGCGCTTCAGGCTGCAATTGATGAATGGCGCGGTACGCGGCGGCGTGACCGCGAATCATATTGCCTAAGACGCGCATCGAAAGTTTAAGGTCTTTCTTGCCGGGCGGGAATACGCCTTGCACATATCCGCTCAATGCGTACACGTTCGGCTCGTTGATCGTACACCACAGCGTTGCGTATTCTTTCAACGCGTCCACAATTTTGCGGACATATTTTTCAAACGAAGCGACAACTTCTTGATTTTCCCAGCCGCCTTTTTCCGTCAGCCACAGCGGGTCGGTGAAATGATGCAGCGTCACCAGCGCGATCATGCCGCGATCTTTAAGTCCGCGCAACATAGCGCGATATTTTTCGATGGCTTCCTCGTCCCATGTATCGGGCGTGGGCTGAACGCGACTCCACTCAATGGAAAGCCGATGCGCGTTTTGACCTGTCTCTGCGGCGCGGTCAAAATCTTCGCGCCAGCGCCCGCCCCACCAATCGGCAGCCAGCCCCGATTTGTGAATCGTATGTCCGCTTTCTTCCCACTGACTCCAATTGTTGTTCGCGTTGTTGCCTTCCACTTGATGAGAGGCGGTGGCTGTTCCCCATAAAAATCCTTTTGGAAAATGATAAGTCGCTTGAGGCATTTTA
>JAVHOY010000143.1:9156-12671 GCA_036170295.1 bacterium | reverse complement strand
ATCGTCTCGTCGTTCATGGATTTGCCCGCCAAAATTTTCTCCGTCTCCATTGCGCGATATGGAGTCGGCGCGCCGGGACCGATGGCAATGCGAATATCTTTAATCGAATCGCCATCGCGTTCAAGCCAAATGGCTACATTGATAATCGGCAGCGCAACGCCTTGCGGACGCATGATCCGCTTGAAGCATGAGGCTTGATGATTTTGTTTCAACGGTAAATAGAAACCGACCAAAATTTCTTCGCCCTGTTGGATGGAAGATTTTCCCGCGCCGAGAAATAACTCTCCAAGCGGGACGATGCGCGAGCCATGAACGCCGTCAATTTCCGCTTCGGCATTCAGCGCGGTTAGCGCAATCGTCCCGTCAGCGGCGGGGAGCGCGTGCGCGACATTGCCGCCCAGCGTCGCCACGTTCCGCACTTGCGGACCAGCGATTAAATTTCCGGCTTCCGCCAGCGCTTGCGCGTGAGTCAAAACTTCGGGATGAGAAACAACGCGATTGACCGAAATTCCCGCGCCGATAAATAATAGTTTGCCGCGAATTTCGATGGCAAGCGCTTCTGCGATTCCTGTTACATCCAATAAAGTTTGAATGGGTTCGTGCCTGCCTTGTTCAAGGTCAAGCATCAAGTCCGTGCCGCCCGCAATGGGAGCGAGCGGTTTGGGCGCGTTTGCCAGCGCGTCAATGGCTTGCGCTAAATTTTTGGGTTGAAGATAATTTTGCCAGTTGCTCATGTGAATTCCTTTGAGAATATATCCACCACAGAGAACACAAAGAGCACGGAGAAAAAATCTCTGTGGACTCTGTGATCTCAGTGGTTGAATCTTTTAGAGATTAAACGCTTTCCTTTTCGGGGTGAACGCCCGCCATCAACATGCCGAGCCGTTGCGGCGTGGCTTCGTTGCGCGGAACAATATCCATGACCGCGCCTTCATACATAACGGCGATGCGGTCTGAAAGCGCGAGGATTTCATCAAGGTCTTCGGATATCAGCGCAATCGCCGCGCCTTGTTTGCGCTGTTCGAGCAGACGTTCGCGGACGTATTCCGTCGCGCCGATGTCCAATCCGCGCGTGGGCTGCGCGGCGATAATCGCGCGCGGGTTGCGCGACAGCTCGCGCGCAAGCACAACTTTTTGAATGTTGCCGCCCGAAAGATTTTTGGCAAGCGTTTCCTGCGAGGGAGTCTTGACGTGAAATTTTTTGATGAGCGCGTCGGCGTTGCTGGAAATATTTTTTAGATTCAAAAATCCGTAGCGCGAAAACGGCTCTTTGTGATGTTCGCGCAAAATCATATTTTCAGCGACAGTGAAATCTTTAATCATGCCGTCGCGCATTCTTTCTTCGGGGATGTAAGACAACATGCGCTCGGTAATTTCCGCAGGCGGGAGGTTGGTAATTTCCGCGCCTTCAAGGATAACCTTGCCCGCGCTTATTTTTCTTAACCCCGTAATTGAATCAGCCAGTTCGCGTTGACCGTTGCCCGATACGCCCGCGATTCCAAGAATTTCGCCCGAACAAATTTCAAGACTCACGCCGCGCAGACCGGGAGCGCCGCGGTCGCTTCCGCAGTGAACATTTTCCAATTTGAGTCGAACTTCCCCGCGTTGAATATTTCCGCGTTCGGGAGCAAAGATCACTTCGCGTCCGACCATCCAGTTGGCTAAATCTTGCTTGGTGGTCTCGGAAGTCTTGCGTGTGCCGATCATTTTTCCATCGCGCAGCACACTGACGCGCTGAGAAATTTCCACGACCTCGCGTAATTTGTGCGAGATAAAAATCAGCGCGTGACCGTCTTGGGTCATCTGGCGCATGATGATAAATAATTCATCCACTTCTTGCGGAGTTAAGACCGCAGTGGGTTCGTCCAAAATAAGCAGAGCGGCGCCGCGATAAAGCGCCTTGATAATTTCAATGCGTTGTTGTTGCCCCACAGAGAGCTGCCAGACATAAGCGTTCGGGTCAATTTTCAGCCCGTAGATTTTTGCCAATTCGATAATTCGTTTTGAGACAACGTCAAGGTCGGTGAGCGCGCCGCGCGTGGAGGGCAGCCCCAGCGCGACATTCTCCGCGACAGTCAGCGACGGCACAAGCATGAAGTGTTGATGAATCATGCCGATGCCGAGATGGATTGAATCATTCGGCGATGAAATGCGAATGGGTTTGCCGTTCAACAAAATCTCGCCTTCGTCGGGATGATACAAGCCATAGACTGTTTTCATCAACGTGCTTTTGCCTGCGCCATTCTCGCCCAGCAAAGCGTGGACTTCGCCGGCTTTCACGTCAAAGTTGACGCGGTCGTTGGCAAGCACGCCGGGAAAGCGTTTGGTGATTCCGCGCAGTTCAAGGCTTTCAATGCGCGGCTTGCCGGAAGGGAGGAGGTTTGATTCGGTCATGGCGTGATCCTATGAAAGGAAGCGACAGTCACCTTTAAGGTGACTGTCGCTTTGTAGCGCAAAGCTAATTACTTAACGGTGATCGTGATCGTTCCGTCAATGATTCCTTTAATCGCTGCATCGCCTAAGGCTTTGGCTTCGGGAGAAAGAGCGTAATCGGGATTGAATTCCATAACTTCGCCGCCGTTCTTAAGGTTGATGGCGAAGGACTTTCCGCCGAGTGTGCCAGATTGAATATCGGAAATCATCTCTTTGAGGATAACTTCCCAGTGATAGACCTGACTATCCACGACGATGGAGGGAGCGAGAGAAGATTGGTTAGCGTCGCTGGCGAACCAAAGGACGTTGCTGTCTTTGGCTTTGCCAATCGCGCCGACGACCATCTGCGCGGTGCCGGAGAGAACATCTGCGCCGTTGGCGATGTGAGTCGTGGCGGCTTCGGCGGCGAGAGCCACATCTGAGAATGAGCCGATGTAGTTGACGTTAACTTTCACGGCGGCGTCAGTCGCGGCTACGCCTTGCTTGAAACCTTCCACGTAGAGCTTGGCGTCGCCAGTCTCAATTGGAGCGACGATGCCGATGACTTTGCTCTTGGAAAGAGCGGCAGCCAACACGCCGTTCACATAACCGCCTTCTTGAGCAGCCGCTTCGTAAGCGAAGATGTTAGGCTGACCAAATGTATCAACGGTTGTGCCCCAAGCAAAGCTGGTCTGGGGGAAATCGGGAGCAATTTCCTGTAAAGACGAGCCGTATTGCGAGCCGTGCGCGATGATTAGGTTGAAACCCTTTGAAGCATAATCGCGGATAGCGGCGGCGGCGTCGTCCACTACATACATGTTCTCAGAGAACACGAATTCGAACTTGTCCGCGCCCATTTCTTTTTGAATGGCGGTCAAAGCGTCGAACATGCTCTGGCTAAAAGCCATATCGTTCTTGGCGCTGGGCAAAATCACAGCCACGCGGAAAGGTCCAGCGACAGGGGCAGCGGTCGGCGCGGCAGTCGCGGGGGCAACAGTCGCGGGGGCAACAGTCGCGGGAGCAACAGTCGCAGGAGCGGCGGTGGGAGCTGCGCCACATGCGCTGAGCGCCATCGCGAGAGCAAGAACAAACGTAACGATCCA
>JAVHOY010000143.1:0-9056 GCA_036170295.1 bacterium | reverse complement strand
AAAACGCCGAAGGGACTCCACGCGCCAAAATACACCAACGCCACCGCGATAAATCCCAGCCCGCTGGTCATGTTCTGCTGGAAGACGTTCAACAGCGCGATAGAAAGCGACGCGCCCGCGACGCCTGAGAGAGTTCCGCCAAGAATGATGGTGAAGTAGCGGACGCGCGCCACGCTCACCCCAAGCGAATCAGCCGCGTCGGGGTTTTCTCCCACCGCGCGAATCTTCAATCCCAGAGTCGTTTTGTTCAACACGAACCACGCCAGCAAGACAATAAGATACGCGCCGTACACAAGTATATTTTGATTGAAGAATATTTCTCCAAGTCCGGGAATAGCGCCTAAGAAGGGAATGCCTATTTTGGGAAAACCTTGAACCGTCTGCACAGTTCCCATCATTTTTTGAAAAAGCAAATCGCTCATGCCTAAGCCAAAGAGATAAAAGCCAATGCCGCTGATGCCTTGTTGCGCGTGCAAATTGACGGTGACAAACGCCATCGCTAATCCCATCAACGCGCCGACCATCATCGCGGCAAACACGCCGAGCCAAAGACTGCCAGTGGTCATGGCGACATAAAACGCGGCAAACGCGCCGAGCAACATTTGACCTTCCACGCCGAGATTCAACACGCCGCTGCGCTGTCCAAAAGTCTCGCCGATGGCGGCGTATAAATACGGCGTCGCCAAGCGAACGCCCGAAGATAATATCCCGATCAAAACGGTAACGGTGAAGAGTTCTGAAATCATGCGCCTGCCTCCGCGGGTTGCGATGTTTCATCGTGCGGAGAGTCTTCCAACTTTGCGCGCGCCAAGCGTTGATGTTGTCTGCGTCTGCGTAAGAATTCGCTGCTGACCACGAAGACCACCACCAAGCCGTTCAGCGCGGTAATCAACGCGGACGGAACTTGCACCACGCGCTGCATTTGATTCGCGCCGACGAGCAACGCGCCAAATAATATCGAAGCGGGGATTGACCACAGCGGATGCAATTGTCCGAACAGCGCCGCGACGATTCCATTGAAGCCCGCGTTGCCGGTAAAGCCCGAAGCCGAGCCGTCTGTGATCATGCGATAGTTAACTCCGTACACTTGAATCGCGCCCGCCAGTCCTGCAAACGCGCCGCTCAATAACAGCGACATCACGATATAACGCGGAACTTTAATCCCCGCGTAGCGCGAAGCGTGCGGATTTAATCCCACTGCGCGGATGCGGTATCCGAGCGTGGTGCGCCATAATAAAATGTAAACGAGAACCGCGAGGATGACGGCAATCAACGCGCCGAGATGCAGCCGCGTGGGCGACCAACGCGCCAAACGGAAGGCTTCGATGAGGCGCGCAGTTTGAGGAATCTTTGAAGCCTTCGCCGCCTGTATTGGGTCAATCATCGGTCCGCGCAACATGAAGTTCATAATCTGCACGGCGATGGCGTTCATCATCACCGTGCTTAAGATTTCATTGACGTTGAAATACGCTTTGAGATAGCCGGGAATTCCTCCCCAAATTGCGCCGCCCAAAAATCCCGCCAGCAACGCCAATGTGATCGCAAGCCAGCCGGGCAGTCCCGTGAACGTCAAGCCGATCCACGTTGCGAGAATGCCGCCGATAATCATCTGTCCTTCGCCGCCGATGTTGATTACGTCGCCGCGAAACGAAATGCAGATGCCTAATCCTACCAGCAACAGAGGCGTGGCTTTGACCAACGTCTCGGCGAAAGAATTTGCGCTGCCGAATGCGCCGTCCCAAAGAGCCTTGTACGCCACAATGGGATTGACTCCTAAAAAGAGCAGCATGATCGCGCCAACGATCAACGCAGCTAGCGTCGCAAAGACGGGTAACAGCGCGTCAATCAGTCGAGACGCCCATTCGCTTTGAAAAAAGTTTTTCATCAAGAACCGCCAGTGATTAAATTCAAAAATTTATTCAGATTCAAACGGCACGCCCAGCGAGGCAGGCGGAGAGGCGCGTAATGCGCGCAACATCTTCAATATAAATCGCCGCGTTGGTTCGGGCATAGCCGCCAGAGTCCGCTCAACCCATTCGGCGTTGCCAATGTTGACCAAGAGCAGAGTCAAAATCATGAGCGGGAACGGCGCAACTTGCAAAACCTGCGAAGGAATGCCGGGCAGACTCGGTTGAAGCACAAGCCCAAGCCATTGGAGCAGAGCGAATAGATAGGCGCCAAACGCGGCGCGCAGCGGATTCCATCCGCCGAAGATCGTAATCGAAAGAGCGATCCAGCCGACGCCGTCCAAGCCGGTCTGCGTTCCCATCCAACCAGATTTGACGCTGAGGGTATAAGCCGGTCCCGCAAGTCCGCCAATTGCGCCGCCGATGACCGTATAAATATAGCGCATACGATTGACGTTTGCGCCGCGCACAAAAGCCGCGGCGGGGCGCTCGCCAATGCCCTGCAACATCAAGCCGGGGCGGGTGCGGAAGATCCACAGCCAAGCCAGAAAGACAACAACATAACTCAGGTAGGTAATCGCGTCTGATCTAAAAAATACAGCGCCAAGAAGCGGAATGTCTTTCAATAATGGAATAGACCAAGTCGGCAAAGTTGGACCGGGAGTATTCATATATGGAACGCCGAGAAAATAAGCCAGGTCGCGGCTGGCAAGCGCCAGGACGAATCCGACAGCCACTTGCGATTGATGAAGCGTGATGCTGCTGAACGCCACAACAAACGCCACCAATGCGCCGATGATCATCCCCGCCAGAAAACCTAACAGCAGGTTGTTAGTCGCATAAGCGACGGCGAAGCCGCCCATTGCCGAGAGCAGGATGCTTCCGTTCAATGACAGGTTGATGACGCCTGCGCGTTCGGTGATCGTTTCGCCGATCACCGCGAATAAAACCGGCGCGGCTACCGCCACAACTCCAGCCAAGCCAATCAAGATAGTATCCATAGCGGATTCCTATTCCTTTCCCAGCAAGCGTTGGCGCGCGCCTTGCCCAAGCAGGACGAACAGCACGAGTAAATCCTGTAAGACGCCCGCAAAAGATGAGTCCATTTTATAGAGGATTTGCAATTGGACGCTGCCGACATTCAACGCCGCGAAGAAGAACGCAATCGGAATCACCCAGAACGCTTGATAATTGATCAGCATGGCGACCAGCAAACCGAGGAAGCCGTATCCGTTTGAGATGTTTGGCAGCAAGCGATGATAGACAGCCGTCACTTGAATCGCCCCAGCCAGCCCGGCAAATGCGCCGCATAAAAGAAAAGCGAACATGCTGTATTGCCAGGTTGGAATGCCAAGCAAGAAAGCCGATTTCATATTCTTGCCGACGGCTTTCAAGCGCAGACCGAAATATGTTCCGCGCAGCAACAGATAAACCAGTATCACTACCAGAATAGATATTCCCAACGCCCAGGGACTCAAACCAGTCTTCGCTAAAGTCGGGAGCCAGAGTTTCTCGTCAAACGGCTGGGTGCCAGACATCGAACCAACGCCCGGGCGTTTCCACGGACCGAAGACCAGATAAATCGTCAACGCGGTGGAGACGAAATTGAGTCCTAAGCCGCCGAAAATTTCGTTCACGCCGCCGAAAGTTTTCAACGCGCCAGTCAGAGAAGCCCACAGCGCGCCGCCGAACATGCCAAAGAGGACGCCTAACACAATAATCAGCGCGGGCGGCAAATTTGTGTCTTGAAGCATACGCAGCATCCACGTCGCAAAGATAGCGCCCAGAGTCATCTGCCCTTCGACGCCGATATTCCAGAGACCTGCGGCAAATGTGATCAGCACACCCGCGGTGGTCAATAACAACGGCGACCATGTAATGAGGACAGCCGTCAGGTTATTAGACGAGCCAAAGGCGCCGCTCAAAATGCTTGCGTATGCTTTGAACGGCGGCGCTCCTGCGGCGACCAGAATGAGCGTGGTGATCAACAATGCCAGCGCCAGCGCGCCCGCTTGAAATCCAACATTAATCCAGATGTTCTTTTTCATGCGCTCTTTCCTGAATCCAAATTTGTCCAACCCATGCCGCCGATCAACTCGCCAAGCTTTTCTGTGGTCAAGGATGCGGCATCCAGAGGCGGAGTGACTTTGCCGCTGAAAAATACGAGAACGCGATCGCTATATTGCAGAATTTCTTCTAAGTCGGAGGAAACGAATAGGATCGCCGCGCCTTGTTGACAGCGTTCCTTAAGTTTGCTCCAAATGTAAATGGTCGATTCAATATCCAAGCCGCGCGTGGGATGCTCCAACAGAACCAGCGAAAGCGGAGTCTGAAGCAGCGCCAGCAAGGCGCGTTGTTGATTGCCGCCCGAAAGCGATTCAACGGCGCTCGCAGGCGCGCCGCGAATATTGAAGGATTTGATCCGCTCTTCCGCGAGTTTATTTCCTTTGGCGCGGTCAATAAATAAACCCTGTGTTTCTTCAGCCAATATAAAATGTTCGGTCAAGGTCAAGCCGGGAACGAGACCTTCTTCCATGCGCGAGGCAGGCATAAACGATACGCCATGTTTTTTGAATACATGATACGACTTGCCCGTCAGGTCTTGATCGTTCACCCGCACACGTCCATTGACTGGGCGCAACAAACCTGAACATGCGCGGATGAAAGCTGCCTGACCGCTGCCTTCCATCCCTGCCACGCCAATCACTTCGCCCGCGTGGACGTCAAGGTTGATATCGGATAGACGCAGGCGAGCGCCCTCAACCGCTAGGTCGCGCAATTCAAGCGCTGTTGATCCAATCTTGAGCGAATGCCGCGCTCCCAGCGAAATTTCCTTACCAAACATCATCTCCACTAACTTCTTTGCGTCGAAAGGAACTGCCGTCTCGCCAGCCAACTTTCCAGCCGTCAACACTGCGACTTTATGACACAGCACGGCGACGTCTTCCAGCTTGTGTGAAACAAAGATGATGGTCATGCCTTGCTTGGCAAGTTTGCGGAGCGTTTCAAATAGTTTATCTTTTTGGCTTGCGCTGATTCCTGTGGTAGGTTCGTCTAAAATCAGGACGCGCGCTCCCAGCCAAAGCAAGCGCAGAATTTCCAATTGTTGTCGTTCGCCAACCGTCAGCGAATCAACGTAAGCCTCGGGGTCAAGGGAAAAGTCAAATTGAGCAGATAGATCATGAATGCTTTTTGCCGCCGCTTTACGGTCAGGGAATAGACCGCCGGCGCGTCCAAGCAAAAAATTATCAAGCAGGCGCATGGGCGGAAAATCCAGCGGGTCTTGATGCAACATACCGACGCCATATCGAATGGCGTCCGCTGGGGATTTGATAATAACCGTTTTGCCGTCTAGCAGAATCTCTCCGCTGTCGGCTTGAATAAATCCGGAAAGAACTTTCATGAGCGTGCTTTTGCCCGCTCCATTTTCCCCCAGAATGCCTTGAATTGTGCCCGATGGAATATGGAGCGCAATGTCATTATTGGCGTGGACTTTGCCGAAATGTTTTTGGATATGGCGCAGTTCAACGTTCATGGGCAATTCCTTTTTTCAATTATTTGATATAGGAAAAAAGCGGGGGAAGGCGAACTGAGCCCTCCCCCGCCATGAAACGATTTACTTACTTAGAAACGCTCTGACCTTCCATGCCTTCGAGCAATTGCGACAGGTACCAGATTTGCAGGTCGGTGGCAACTTCGCCGTCCTTCAAATAGACAGATTTATCTTGCAGGTTAAGCGGTCCCTTCCACAAGTTCAAACCGCCAGCCAGTTCAGCGATGAATCCATCTAACTTGGCAGAAGCATCAGCGCTCAAGCCTTTGCCTTTAGTGAAACCGATTGCGCTTGTATCAGCGTTGTTGATGTCCTTCCAATCTGGGGCGTTCCACTGAAAGCCTTCAGCCCAAGTGCCGTCAATGGCAGTCTTGGCGGTGGCGGCGAAAGCAGGTCCCCAGTTGAAGTACGGGACGCCCAGACAAATATCAGCAGCCACATCGCAGTTGGTTTTGTAGTCATAGGCTACGGCGTAGACTTTTTTACCGGACGCGTTCATCTTCTTGGCTTCGACTAAGGCTTCGGTAGTGTCAATGCCCGAAATAACCACATCGTAGCCAGTGTTGAAGAAATCATCCGCGACCTGTGTCGGGTCGGAAGTCACACCGGGAATGTTGAACCAGAATCCGATCCAAGTGACTTTGAACGACAGTTTGGCTGGGTCGTTTTTCAAAATGTTGGTCCAGCAGTATTTGGCGCCCAAAAATGCCGAGGACGACAGGCGGCGAGTCTCATCGTTGATCAAGGGTCCAAGGTAGCCGATCTTGCCAGTCGTGGTGGTCAGCGCGGCGGCGCAGCCAGCCATCATTTTGCCGTATTCCATGCGTCCCATGATGTCAACTTGATTAGGCGACGGTTGATAGTTCTTACCGTCTTTCCAAGTCCAGTCATCCGAAGCGCCGATCACCTTAATATCCGTGTGAGCGTTGGCAAATTTAAGCGCCTCGTCCTTCATGTCGTCTGAGTTAAAGATGACCAACTTGGCGCCTTGCGAAACTAACTGTTCAGCCAATTGGGAAGCTGTTTGACCGGGATATGATGGAGAACCAGAGTAAACGTTCTCCAGATACACCATCTTGGTATTGGGCACATTCTGCTCTACATAGAGACCGCCGTCATAAGTAGCTTGGCTCCAACCTTGATCGTTGTGCGCGCCGACCAGCAATATGCCAAATACGAACGGTTCCATAGGCGCAGCGGTTGCCGTCGGCGCTTCTGTGGCGACGGGCGCAACGGTTGCGGCGGGGGCTTGAGTCGCGGCGGGGGCTTGCGTGGCGGCAGGAGTTGCAGCGCCGCCGCAAGCGGAAAGGACGAGCATGAGAGCCAACGCGACAATCGCGAGGCGGGAAATATTTTTATACATTCTTCTTCTCCTTAAAAAATATAGAATTTGGATTAACGCGCAAAATTTTCAAGGTTCAATTTATGCCAAAAACCTCCTTTCAAGTTATCCAAGCGGTTTTGCCAAACGCGCAAAGCCCGCTAAATTGTAAACCTTTAAGGCAGACACTCAAATTCTTTTTGTACTTCGTCCAGCGTGACATTCTGCGCGGACGTGGTTTTTGTTTCGCGTTCAATGCGAACCCATAATTTACAGAGAAGCGGTCGTACATAGTTCTTGGAAAATTTGTATGACAACTTTGATAATTCTACCGCTTTTTCCCAATCTCCGACATGAGCGTACCCTTCGATAAAAACAAAACGCTCGACAGGATCATTGGGATAGTCGTTCAACTTAAAGGCGATGTCGCCCAGCCGCGCTACTTCGTCCCAGTTTTTTAGCTGACGCGCAAGATCGGCTTTTTGGAAGTAGTAGCACCAGCCGTGCGCGGGTTCTCCGCCGTACACAGCGGGCATGACCGCAGTTGGCTCGCTCAATATCGGCGCGGCGGAAGATAACAACGCCGCGTCGCGCAACATCGAATCATCGGGAATCATTTTGTTGATCGAATCAATTTCAGGATCGAGCAGGCGCAGGCATTTCGGCGGCGCGTAATAAAAGACAACGGCTTGCGATGTGTTGCCGTGAAACTTGCCCGCGAGAAAATCATAATCAATCGGCGTGTTCGGTTGCAAAGATAAACTCTCGCGGTTGGTTGGATAGAACAAAACATAATCTACAACATCGCTGTGATTGTTTGGCGCGTAAATCCAATTCAACGCGGCGCTTAAAGAATTATCGGCGTAATAATTTAACTCTTCGTTAATCAAAACAATCGTATTTTTTTTCAACGCGGGCGCGCGCCAAGTCATTTGCCAAAAAAGATTTTTTTGCTCAACCCAATCGCGGCGAAAATCATTTGACCATAAAAATTGTCGTCCCGCCGCCAATGCGATAATCGCAACGAGGACGACTTTGAATTTGCTGGGAATCAATTCCAGCAAACCCGCGAAGATAAAACTCGCGCCAAGCATAAAGGATAGCGTTGCGCGGTTTGCGGGAAAGCCGAGCGAAACGGGAACATTCGTCAACCAGAAGGGAGGACCCGCCAGCGCGAGCATGACGAAACCCAATGCGATCATCCACCCGATGTCTGCGCGGCTTGACTGCCCTTCATGTTGATTCTGCAGCGCGAATAGAGTCAGCGCCGCGACGAGAACCGCGACCAGCGCATACAGCGCAATCGTGCGCGCGCCGTCCACAGCGGGGTTGGGAAGTTGAAAAATTTGCAGCCATGCGGAGATGGTTGTCGTCCAAAAACTGGAGAAGATATTTTGAACGAGCGCAATGATCGTCGCAAGCGGCGCTTTGATAAGTTCCGCTTTGAGATTGAATTTATAAACTTGATTGTTGAAGATGAACATCCGCGATAAAACTGCGAGGATGAAAAGCGTCAAGTATGGAATCCACAATTTGAGGGCGCGAAGCAGTCGCGCTTTTTGAGACGTGGATTCGTTCCGAAGCGAAGCAAAAATCACGAAGGGGCGAATCAATTCGAGGACGAAGAAATATTCCATCATCCATAAATTGAGCGCGGAAAAGATCAGCGCGGGAATCGTTTTGCCGCGCAACATCAAATAATATGAAATCAAAAAGAAAAAGAGGACGATGAAAAAATGACTGTAAAGATAACTGACCCACTGTTGATTGAAACCCGGATATAACAAAAATAATAAACTTAATGTGAACGCGAATTTTTCATTTTTCGGAAAGAGTTGTTTTGCCGTCGCCCATAATGCGACCGCGCCAAGCCAGCGCCAAAACAGCGCGAAGAGTTGCCAGTAAATGGGGACTTGCGGAAAGATGCGCGTGGTGACTTGATAGAGCAACGCCCAGATCGGACGGTTGCTTGAAAAATATTGCGTCATCGCCGCGAAGCCGAGTTGATAGCGAATCCACGACATAGGCAGGTCGTCCCAATAAAAGCCCAGTTGGGGGATGAGCAAGCCATACGCAACGATGGCGACAAATAATAAAGTGACGGAAGGATGAAGGCGTTTCATTGTTTATTCTGCTAGTCGGCTGGTCGTAACTAGGCAACCAGCCGACCAGGGAACTAGTCAACTATGGAACAATCCAAGTACCCGTTTCGCCTTTGAGCGCGCGCCCAATGTTTTCGGGGTTGGTGATGAGCGCTTGCTTGCCGCCGTTTTCA
>JAVHOY010000142.1:1949-3103 GCA_036170295.1 bacterium | reverse complement strand
AACTTGATGCGTTCCCACGGTTTGAGCGACTCGTCTTCAGCCAGTAAATTTTTGAGGTCGTAGAGTTCGTCGCGGAAAGCGGCGGCTTTCTCAAATTCCAAATTCTTCGCGGCGTTTTTCATCAGGACTTCCATTTCAGCGATAATCTTACGCAGCTCGTTACGCGGCACGTCGCCTGTTTTCTTTACAGCGTATTCGCCTTTCATATCGGCAACCGCCTTCGCGCTCATACCTTCGGTCAAGTCGTGAATTTCTTTATGAATGCTGATTGGCGTAATGCCGTTCTCTTCGTTGTATTTGATCTGCTTCGCGCGGCGGCGATTTGTTTCATCCAATGCGCGCTTCATCGAATCGGTGACGCGGTCGGCGTACATGATGACGCGCCCATTCGCATTACGCGCAGCGCGTCCAATGGTTTGAATCAACGCGGTGTCTGAACGCAGAAAGCCTTCCTTGTCCGCGTCTAAAATAGCGACGAGGGAAACTTCGGGCAGGTCGAGTCCTTCGCGCAGCAGATTAATTCCCACCAACACATCGAAAACGCCGAGACGCAAATCGCGTAGGATGCCTACGCGCTCCAACGTGTCCACTTCCGAATGTAGGTACTGAACCTTGATTCCCAACTCTTTCAAGTATTTAGTTAACTCTTCCGACATGCGTTTTGTTAAGGTCGTGACAAGAACGCGCTCGCCTTTCGCCGCGCGCTGATTGATCTCGCCGACGAGATCGTCCACCTGCCCTTTGCTTGGGCGCACGTCCACTTCAGGGTCCACGAGTCCCGTTGGACGAATGATTTGCTCGACGACTTGATCGGCGCGTTTCATTTCATAATCCGAAGGCGTGGCGGATGTATAAATGGTGTAGCCCATGACGTCTTCAAACTCGTCAAACTTCAGCGGACGATTATCCATCGCGGACGGCAAACGAAAACCATACTCGACGAGCGTTTCTTTGCGCGCGCGGTCGCCGTTGTACATGCCGCGAATTTGCGGCACGGTCATGTGACTCTCATCCAGCACAAGCAGATAATCGCTGGGCAGAAAATCAATCAACGTCCACGGATGTGTGCCGGGCGCGCGTCCATCCAACTGACGCGAATAATTTTCGATGCCCGAACAGTAGCCGACTTCTTTTAGCATTTCTAAATCGTAGCG
>JAVHOY010000142.1:0-1849 GCA_036170295.1 bacterium | reverse complement strand
AGTCCGCGAATGGCTTCGGGCTGATCGCCCATGGGGATAAAGGGAGCGTTAAGTTTGAATTCCATAATTTTTATTATTGAAGGAACGTGTGTTCTATTCTACTCGAAAGAAAGTTGAAAAGCCAGAAAAAAATCATTTGCGTAGATATGGATTATTGAGTATGCTTGCGGAGTATATCTATCGACAATTTGATTGACTTCGGAGTTGCGAGAGGATGCGATGAACAAAAAACATATCAAAGAATTTCAAGAATTGCTGTTAAGCTTTTCGCAGGAAAGCAGCCTCGAAAAACGCAAAAAAATAGAAAGCGAAC
The DNA here is from genome assembly GCA_036170295.1 of bacterium. GTDB lineage: Bacteria > Chloroflexota > Anaerolineae > Anaerolineales > Villigracilaceae > Villigracilis. The sequence continues at coordinate 1,536 of JAVHOY010000142.1, read as the reverse complement.
TTTGGAATCTATACGGCACAGAGCAGGTCGTTTTTGTGTTGGACATGTCGGGCTTTTCATTGCTCACGCGCAAGTACGGAATCATCCACTACCTTTCGATGGTGCGGCGAATGCAACTCACCGTCGCGCCAATCATCGAAGCGTACGAAGGCAAGGTCATCAAATTTGAAGCGGATAACTGCTACGCTGCCTTTCCCGACACGCTGCCAGCCATCAACGCGGCAATCTCAATGCGATTAGCGTTCAACGCCTCAAACCTGCTCACGCCCGAAGACTTCGACGTGCATATCTCCTGCGGAATTGATTATGGAAAAATTTTACTGGTAGATAACGAAGATTTTTTCGGCGATCCCGTTAACCGCGCCTGCAAATTAGGCGAAGACGTCGCAGCGGCAGATGAAATTCTGGTCACACGCGAAGCGATGCAAAGAGTCCCGCCCGAAGCAAAGATTAAATCGCGCGAAGTAAACATCTCGATTTCAGGAATTTCCATCGCCGCGCATTCGATTGAGTACCGCGCACAGTAACGGAGAATTTATGAATAAACATTTCTTGTTGAGCCTCGTTGGATTAATCGCAATCGTTATGATGTCGGCGTGTTCATCCGCGCCTGCGGCGCCAACGCCTTCAGTTGACCTTATCGCCACAGCCGTATTTCAACGAGTGTACATGCCCTTGACGCAAACAGCGTCGGCGGCTTCGCCAACGCCCGCCGCCACACTTACGCCGCCGCCCACGCAAACATTCACCCCCGAACCGACCAGCAGCGAGCCGCTCAAGCGTCCAGTCGTCACCGCGTTCGCCGCCTGTTGGACGGGACCCGGCGCCGCTTACACATTGATCAGCAACATTGACGCGAAAAAATACGTGGAGATTATCGGCATTGGAAATACGCCTGGCTGGTATGTGATTCGCAATCCATACTTTCATAACCCCTGTTGGATAGAAGCCATCTATCTTAAACTCGATCCGCGCTTGGATACGTCCAAATTCCCCGTGATGACTCCCGCGCCGTAGCGACATGCCTCGCCTCAAAATTAATCTTTCGTGAGCGTAGAGATTAACAGGACGCTGATAAACGCAGAAAACGCTGATTTTTGCTTTTATCAGCGTAAATCAGCGTTCATCTGCGTCCAAATTAAATTTGGGGTTATTTATGTTGTTTTATTTTTCCGAGATCGTCACCGACTCCATCGCATCGCCTTCAAAAGCGGGATTTTGACTCGGATCGCGGCGCGTGATTCCATTCACCACGTCCATCCCCTCGACGACCTGACCAAAGATCGTATATCCGCCATTGAGTTGTTCAGTCGGTCCAAATGTGATAAAGAACTGGCTTCCATTTGTAGGCGTGGCGGGACCTGTATTTGCCATTGCCACAACGCCGGCTTTATCAAATGTTAAGTCGCTGCCTTCATAGACAAATTCGTAACCAGGTCCGCCAGAGCCTGAGCCCGTTGGGTCGCCGCCTTGCGCCATGAAACCTTCCAATACGCGATGAAAAGTTATGCCGTTGAAAAATCCTTTGCAAGATAA
>JAVHOY010000141.1:0-14012 GCA_036170295.1 bacterium | reverse complement strand
CCAGCAGCGCCTTGACCATTTCCTGCGTGCGACCTTCGGCGTAGACGCGCAACACAGGTTCTGTGCCTGATGGACGAATCAACAGCCATGAGTCATCCGCCATAATATATTTCACGCCGTCGCGCTGACTGATTTCATTGACCTTGTAACCGCCGATTTCGCTCGGCGCTTTTTTCGTAAGAAACTCGGTCATCTCCGCTTTGGCAACGGGACGATTCAAACGCAAGTCCACGCGCTCGTATAATGCGGGACCCACATCTTCGAGTAAATCATCCACCATTTCTTTAAGAGATTTTTTTGCATCGGCGATCATCTCCACCAAAAGCAATCCCATAATAGGACCGTCGCCTTCGGGGATATGTCCCTTGAACGAAATGCCGCCCGATTCTTCGCCGCCGATCAACACATCTTCCTTCAGCATGTAATCGGCAATGTGATTGAACCCAACGGGCGTTTCATATAATTTCAAACCGTAACGTTTAGCAAGGCGGTCAATCATGCGCGTTGTGGAAACCGTGCGCACAACCGCGCCCGTCCAGCCGCGTTTCTCAACCAAATATTTTAGCGACAGCGCAAAGATTTTATGCGGGTCAACAAAATTGCCGCGCTCGTCCATCGCGCCGATTCGATCCGCGTCGCCGTCGGTGACTACGCCAAAATTTCCCATGCCCGAACTGACCGCAGTCGCCAGCGCGCCGAGATTTTTCGCAATCGGTTCAGGGTGAATGCCGCCGAAGCCGGGATTCATATCGCTGCGAATCTCCGCGATCTCGCAGCCTGTGCCTTGCAAAAACGCTTTGATCACTCCGCGCCCCGAACCATACATGGCGTCCACTACAAAGCGTTGCGGATTTTCCGCGATGATGTCGGTGTTGATCAGCGTGCGCAAATGATCGAAATACGCGGGCAGCGGATTGAACTTCTGAATCAAATTTGCGTCGCGCGCTTTTTTGAAATCCATCAAGTTGGGTCCGCGCGCCTGCTCTTCGTTGTCGTTGATATACACTTCCACGCGGCGGCATTGTTCGGGCAAAGCGGAGCCGCCAAACGCGCCCTTCAACTTCACGCCGTTGTAACGCGGCGCATTATGCGAAGCCGTAATCATCACGCCCGCGACCGCATGATGATATTTGACTGCGAATGAAATTGTCGGCGTCGGCGAATCGGATTGCGCCAATAAGACGATGAATCCGTTCGCGGCGAGAACGCGCGCCACTTCGCCCGCGAAACGATCGGAAAGAAAGCGCGTATCGTAGCCGACCACGATTTTGTTTGCGTCCACGCTCGCAGATTTATCCCAATACTCCGATGCGACCGCGTCTGCGATGGCTTGCGAGACCATGCGTAAATTATCAAACGTAAACGTATCTGAAATGACGGCGCGCCAGCCGTCGGTGCCGAAATGAATGGGCATGTAAATTCTCCAATGGGATTTAGCGGCGCGACATAAATATCGCGGCACAGATTTATGGCGTAGGCGTAATGCCTTGCGCGGGATTGTCGTAGATCACAACCGACGCCAACAGCCAGCCTTCCATGCGTTGTCCTTGAATGACGACGAAGACATGCAGCCATTGAATGCCGTTCACTACGCGCGCGTCGGGCATGATTTCAACGACAATGCCGTTATCCAGCGGCATAATATATTTGCCGTTGGGAGTCTGACGCAGGTTTGCGCCGCCGCCTTCGTTCGCTTTGATGGAACCTGAAACGGGTTGAGGCGTAAACGTAATCGTCGGCGTTGCACTTGGCAGACTGGTCGCTGACGCTGTGGATGTGTTGCCCGAAGTTGTCGCTGTGACGCTCAACGTCGCTGTGATCGCGGCGGTTTCATTTGTCGGCGCGACGGTTGGCGCAATGGTCGGCGTATTCGTTGAGCGCGGCGTGTTCGTGGAAGCGGGAATCAAACTTGAAGTTGCAGAAGGAATCGGGGAGGGAATCCATTGCGTGGGAGTCAAAGTCGCGGCGGCTTGCGGCGCAAATGGAATTCCGCCGCCCATGAAAATAATCAAAACGCCGATAAAAATCAGCAGGCTGATTCCGCTCATCACAATGCCCGCAACGGTAGGACGAAGTTTTAAGGCGAACAACGTGAGCAGCCCAAGAACGCTGGCGAGGGAAAAGTGAACCGCGAAGACAAGCGCCCCTTGGGGCCAGGCGCCTTCTACGCCTGAGCCGAGCCCAAAGCCGCCGGCGTTGATGGGCAGATAAAATGCGTATGCGATCAGAATGCTGGGCAGGATGGGTTTGTCTTCGGAGCGCGCGAAAGATGCGACGAGCGTAATCGCGCCGATGGAAAGCGCGACCAATTCGGGAATCCATAGACGCGCATGATTGAAGACGTTGTAAAATGTGACGGGCAAAAAGAGTCGCGCGGCGAAGCCGGTGAGCAATCCGCCGAGAAAAACAATGACGGCGCTGATGAGCAACGCCATGACCGTTTCAAAAAGAAATCGCGGCGAACCCGTAAAGATGGCGAGCAAGAATCCCACCCAAGGAGTCATCAGCGGCGTGACGAGGATGCCGAGTAAAAGCACGGCTTGCGAATCGAGCAGAAAGCCGAGTCCGACAATTGCGCCGCAAACAAGCGAGAAGACAAAGAGTTCCAGCGATGGATAAGCGCGGCGTGAAAGCGCGGCGACGAGCGTGGCTTGTCCCTCTGCGTCGGTGGGAAACATTTGCTGGCGCGCGGCGCGTCTGCGTCGGGCGCGCGAAGCGGACGCGCTGACTGGGCGGGGCGTAGGATCGTCTGTTGGAATGATGGGGTCTTCGGGAAGGGACATATCGCAAATATTATACTAGCATGTTCATGCGTTGATGCGCGCGAGATGAGTTCCCAATAGGATGTTAAATCCTTTTGGGAAATATTTATGAATCAAGTTGAAAATAATCAGCGCGATAAAAAAGACGACGGCAGGGAAGAAGATTTGCCATACGCCTGAATGACTCAAGTTGGGCGCGACGCGAAAAATGAACGGCGTGACGATGAAGGCGATGGCGGGATGAATCAAATAAATGCCGAGCGAATAGTCTCTGCCCCATTTGCTCAATAGCGGATGTTGTAGAAATTTGAGGTCGTTTAGGGCAAGTCCCGCCATGCCGATTGCGAATGGAATTGTGCCAATCAGAAATTGATGATCGTACGCGGAGAATTGAAATTGGTTGTAAAGGAATCTCGCTTCAAAGACTTGCAAGCCCGCGCCAAAGACGATCAAGAACATGGATACCCATTTGTTGGGACGCCCATATTGGAAGAGCAGAAATCCGACGTAAAGAAAAGGAATGGACAGCCATGTCCGCGCGGTGTTGTAATCGAGCGGGAAGCCAAAATCAAAGATATGGTACGCGCCTGAAATCAACGCCATGCCGACGCTGAGTATGGAAATGATCGGCAATAAAATTCTCGCGTTGTAGTGATAACAAAAGGCGACAAACAAAGTTCCAAAGAGCAGCGACGGTAAAAACCATAAATGCAGGAACAGTCCAAAATAAATAAAGGTGGGCGTTGCGATCAATTTCAACAGGGTGGTTAGATCGTGGTAGTAAACAACAAACGGAGCGTAGATCAACACCCACAGCAGGAATATCCAAATGAGCCGCTCGACATTGGGCAAGACGTTCAATTGTTTTGTTTTTGAATATTTGAGCGCGAGAAAATATCCGCTGACGATAAAAAAGAACGGGATCGCCCAGCGGCTCAGCAGGCGCAATCCCACCGCCAGGTCTCTGGGCGCGTTGGGATATTCGACGTGCAAAATAACCACGCACAAAGCGGCAAGCAGGCGAAAAGCATCTATGGATTGATTGCGATTTGAATTTGTCATGCGACTATTAATCCTCGCTTCTCAAAATATGCGTGAGAATGGTCGCGCCTGAGCCGCCGATGTTTTGCGTCATACCGATGCGCGCGCCGTCCACTTGCGTTTTTCCGCATTCGCCGCGCAACTGCTGGACGACTTCCACCAGTTGATATACGCCCGTCGCGCCAACAGGATGCCCGCGCGCTTTGAGTCCGCCGCGTGTGCAAATAGGAATTTCGCCCGCGACGCTGATTTTGTTATCCAAAGCCAATCGCACACCTTGACCGCGCTCGGCGAAGCCGCTGGCTTCAAGCGATAGCGCCGCCATAATGGAGAAGGCGTCGTGCAGTTCAAACACGTCAATATCTTTCGGCGCGACGTTTGCCATTTCATAAGCGCGTTTGGATGACTCGTATGCGGCTTGCAAAAACAGCGGGTCTTTGCGCGAATGCACCGCAATCGTATCAGTGGATGCGGCGGATGCGGCGACCATGATGCGCGGCTTGCGCTGAACTTTTTCTGCGGGGACGATCACTATCGCCGCCGCGCCGTCGCCGACGGGCGATGCGTCCAGCAAATTGATCGGCGTGGCGACCATCGAGGATTTCTCAAATTTCTCAACCGTGATCTTTTCATGCAGACGCGCATAAGGATTGTGCATGGCGTTCGCGTGCGCGTTGATGGAAAACTGCGCGAAGTCTTCATGCTTCCAGCCGTACTCATACATGTAGCGGCGCATCACCAGCGCGTTGATGCCGACAAATGAAATTCCCTGCTCTACTTCATAATCTGAATCAGCGGCGGTTGCCAGCGCGGCGGTGATGTCGCGCCCAGCTTTATCGGTCATCTTCTCCACGCCGAGAACCAGCGCGGAGTCAATCTCGCCTGAGGCGACAGCCATCAACGCGGCGCGGAAGGCGGCTGCGCCCGACGCGCACGCGGCTTCAATCTTGACGGCTTCTTGATTCCGCAACCCGATCCAATCGGCAAAAAAAGTTCCGAGTTGATTCTGACCGTTTACAATTGGCGCGAGCATATTGCCGACAAAGAGCGCGTCCACTTTTTCCACGCCGGCGTCTTGCATAGCTGCCAACGCCGCTTCGCCGCCGATCTCGCGCAGAGATTTCTCCCAATGCTCGTCAATTTTTGTTTGACCAATTCCAAGAACCGCAATTTTTCTCATGCTCCGAATTCTACCGCATCCCGCTGTCAGGAACTATCCGAAAGACTCCAACGTCAGTATAAAAACAATTCTTGTTGCGAACCTAAACTATGGAGAAATAAAATGTCGCGAAAAATTTTCTTGATCGTTACGGCTTTACTTTTGGCAAGTTGCGCTTCATCCGCGCCTGCAATAGAATGGACGACAATCAAAATGTCCCAATCGGGCGGGTTCATCGGACTATCGCGCTCGATCGAAATTTCGGCGGACGGAAAATATATCGCGGTAGATAATCGCGCAAATAAAACGGTCAACGGAGAATTATCCGCCGATGAGTTATCCGCATTGAATAAATTGATCGCGGGTTATAAATCCGCCAATGTTATGAAACCGGAAAACACAGGCTGCGCCGATTGTTTTGTATACGACCTGCAAATACAAGGAAGCGGAAAAAACATCAGCGCGCAATTAAACGACGTTACGCTTCCCAAATCGGGCATGGAAGCGTTGGTAAATTTTTTGCGCGAGACGATTGACAAGGCGCTGAAATAATCTCAAATCTATAAGGAATTTTTAATGTGCCCGTCCTTGATATGATGTACGCTGACTGTAGAAACAAGAAAGGAGGCTGCGATAAATTTACCGCCTGACATACATACGAACGGGAAGGACGAGACGCCTATAACTGGCGCAAGCCAAGCTTGAAAGCCAGACGTTCACCAAACGAAATGAAGGTTGCCAGTCAGTTCCTTTCCCTAATAGAGAAGTTGACGGATGGATGATCTCCATCCGTCTTTTTTATCCCTCATCCCCAGCCCTTCCCCCGAAGGGGAAGGGAGTTAATTTCCTCTCCCTTCGGGAGAGGGCTAGGGTGAGGGCAATTTCTAAATTTTCTCAAGCGCTTTTTGCATTCGATCCAATCCTTGCTTTAGCAACGCGCGCGACGTGCCAAAGTTCAAGCGGACGTGCCCTTCGCCGGCTTTGCCGAAAATCTTTCCATCGCTCAACGCCACTTTCGCGTTTTTCAAAAAGAAATCGTAAGGCGACTCTTTCATGCCCGTCTGCGTGAAATCGAGCCAGCCAAGATAGGTCGCGGCGGGAATGGTTGTGCGGACTTCGGGCATATATTCCGTGACATAGCCCACTAGAAAATCGCGGTTGTCGGTGAGGTAGCGACGCAGGTCTTTTAGCCATCCATCGCAACTTCCAGAGAACGCGACACGCGCGGCAAGCAATCCCATGCTGCCGACATGCAGGCGCAAGTGATTGACTTCCTGCTCGTAGCGTTTGCGTAACTCATCGTTGGGAATAATCGCAAACCCGCAAAATAAACCTGGGACATTAAACGTTTTTGACGGCGCGATCAATGTGACGGTATGGTTTTCGATTTCGCGCGAGAGTTTCGCCATCGGCGTAAATTGATTCCCGTCCAGCAGCAACTCCGAATGGATTTCATCCGAAACAATGACGACGTTGTTTTTAATGCAGAGTTCCGCCATCTTCAGAAGGTCTTTGCGCGAGAAGATAATTCCCAACGGGTTATGCGGGTTGCACAACAGAAACATGCCCGCCTTCTTGACCTGCTTTTCAAAAACATCCCAATCAATTTCGTAACTGATAATATTTCCGTCCGCGCGCTTCACGAAGGGCGCATCCAGTTGCGGGACGCCGATATTATTTTTCACTTCATGGAATTCGTTATACACGGGCGTTTGCACAAGCACGCCTTTCTTCGGCGTACAAGCGATCCGCGCCGCGACGCTAAATCCGCTGACAATGCCTGTCACTGCGACTACCGCTTCAGGCTTGACTTTCCATTTATATAATTTGTCCATGCGCGCGGCGACGGTTTCCTTCAAAACATCGGAAGGCAGCTCGTATCCCAACACGCCATGTTCGACGGCTTTGTGCAGCGCGTCAAGGATGGGTTTTGGCGCGCGGAAGTCCATATCCGCGACCCACATCGGCAGCGTGTCTTTTGGATACCACGTCCATTTATTGCGGTTATTGGGATTGCGACGATTTGGCGTAAGATCAAAATTAGTCATAGCAAGTCTCCTGTAACGTTTCGCGAAAGATTCTGAAATTGCAAACTGATTTTACTTTGTTTGACGCATTCGTATTTGCGCGGGGGAGAAGCCATTAATTGTTTATGGTAATATACCCGCGATGAAAAAATATCTAAAACAAAATTGGATTCTTCTCGCGGCTTCCTTGATTTATATCGGCTGGGCGCTGGCGTTTATTATCCATTCATCTTATGTCGCGTCCGATGGACGACGCTATTTCAACTTATTCGACGACGCGATGATTTCCATGCGCTATGCGTGGAACTTCGCTCACGGGCGCGGACTCGTCTGGAACGCAGGCGAATATGTGGAAGGTTACACCAATCTCTTGATGACGCTGCTCATGTCAATCGCAACATTCTTCTTCGAGAAGCGTTACGCGGTTTTGACGATTCAACTCGCAGGAATTTTCTTCTCGCTCGCCGCCGCTTTCCTCGCAAAAAAAACATTAGAAACTTTATACTCCTCAGACACATCACAAACCTCATACGCCTCGCGCGCCTTATTTCTCCTTGTGCTTCTTTACTACCCGCTCAATTTTTGGTCGCTGATGGGAATGGAAACGGGCTTGCTTGCTTTTCTTCTCGGCGCGGGCGTGTTGTTCTCGCTGAAATACGCCGACTCTCTTAACCCAAAATATCTCTGGCTCATGTCTATTGCGTTTGGATTGGCGCATCTCACGCGGAACGAGTCGCTGTTGTTCGCCGCGCTCGCTTTTGTTTATCTGCTTCCAACTATCAAACGCGACAAAAAATACTTTCAATGGTTTTTACTGGCGGGCGTTTTATATTCGCTCTTCGTGATTGCTCAACTCGCGTTTCGATATTTTTATTACGGCGAACTTGTCCCGAACACATACACATTAAAACTTGTCGGCATGACGCTCAATGACCGTTTGCAAAATGGCTGGGGATTTATCAAACCGTTTCTCGCGCAAACGGGATTGATTATCGCAATCGCTTTCGTGGGGATTTTGTGGAAACCCTCCGCGCGGAAAATCTATTTGTTTGGAATTTTCCTCGTCGCGGTACTTTATCAAATTTACGTCGGCGGCGACTCGTGGAACTATTGGCGCATCACGACTCCCGCCATGCCATTTCTGTTTGTCGTGTTTATTCTCTCTCTTAATGAGGCGTCTGAGGTTTATAAAGTTTATAAGGTTAAAAATATTTTCCTTGTTTCATTATCTTTAATTGCCATCTTCATCGCGGACAATCGTTTTATGGACGAGTTCCTTTTACTTGATCTCGCCTATCAAAACAACTATGCGGGCGCGCATGTCGAAGCCGCGATTGCGCTTAACGAGTTGACCGACGCAGACGCGACCATCGGAGTCTTTTGGGCGGGCAGCCTTCCCTATTATCTCGATAGATATTCAATTGACTTTCTCGGCAAGTCGGATAAATATATTGCCAATCTCGCCCCCGATATGAGCGGACAAAGCGCGGGCTTCGGGATGACCAGCATTCCCGGTCACAACAAACATGACTTGACTTATTCCATTCAAAAACTTTTGCCAACTTACGTGGAAGAATTCGACTACGGCGTGGAAAAACTCAGCGGCTGGGCGCAGAGTCGGTACGTCCGCGTGAAATACGGCGAGGCAAAATTATATCTGCTCAAAGATTCTCCGCATGTCAAGTGGGATAAGGTTTCGACGTTCCTAAAATGGTAACGTCATAAAAAAGCAACAAACCGAATCTCTATTTCCCGTATAATATGGGTAGTTCCTAATCCCAATCAACTAATCCCTAAAACCCTATGACTCAACATCGAATTACAGACGACTTGGAAGCGCTCCTCGAAGTTCTTCCAACCAACCTCCGCCATGCGGTGGAAAAAATAAACAACAGCGACAAATTGCTTGAGATTGTCATTGATCTTGGGCGCGTCCCCACTGCGCGTTTTGTGGACGGCGAAATCGCGCTTTCAGACAAAGAGATTGCCCGCGCAGAGATTGATCACGTCACCGAACGCATCGGCGCGTTTGACGCGGATAATCGCGCGGGCATGGAGCGTACGCTGCATCGCATCTCCGCCATTCGCAATCGGCGCGGAGCGATTGTCGGTCTCACCTGCCGCGTCGGTCGCGCCGTGTACGGCACCGTGGACATTATTCAAGACACCATCGAATCGGGAAAATCCGTTTTGATTCTCGGTCGCCCCGGCGTTGGCAAAACGACTCTGCTGCGCGAAGCCGCGCGCATCCTCGCGGAAAATAAACGCGTCGTCATCGTGGATACGTCCAACGAAATCGGCGGCGACGGCGATGTGCCGCATCCCGCCGTTGGCAAAGCGCGCAGAATGCAAGTCAGCCAGCCCACGCTGCAGCATGAAGTGATGATCGAAGCCGTTGAAAATCACAACCCCGAAGTCATCGTCATTGACGAGATTGGGCGCGAGCTCGAAGCCCTTGCCGCGCGCACCATCGCGGAACGCGGCGTGCAACTTATCGGCACAGCGCACGGTCAAACTCTCGATAATCTTTTGCTCAACCCAACGCTCAGCGATCTCATCGGCGGCATTGAAGCGGTCACGCTTTCGGATGAAGAAGCCCGTCGGCGCGGCACGCAAAAAACCGTCCTCGAAAGACGCTCGCCTCCAACCTTTGACGTTCTGATCGAAATTCAAACTCGCGATCGCTTTGCGATTCATCTTGATATTATGTCCGCAGTGGATTCTCTTCTGCGCGATATGCCGATTCCGCCTGAGATTCGCACCCGCGAAGAATCGGGCGAGATCAAAATCGAAAAATCCACGCCGCCGAAACCGTCCGCCAAAGTGGAATCAAAACCAGCGCGGCGAACCGCCCGCCAAACTGATCCTGTCGTTCAAGAAAAGACTCCGCGCTCCGAAGCGATCAACCCTCCCGCGATTGTGACTCCAAATGTCGGCGCGAAGTTGCAAACTGTGCGCGTCTTCGCGTATGGCGTGGCGCGGAATAGACTCATGCAAGCCGCAAAAAGACTCGGCGTTCCCGCTGTAGTTGTGACCGACGTGAACGAAGCGAATGTATTGGTTACGTTGCGAACCTATTACCGCAAGCGCGAGCAAACCGTCGTCGAAGCCGAACAGCGCGGTATGCCCATTTATGTGTTGCGCGCCAATAGCGTCGCGCAAGTGGAGCAATTTCTCGGCGACTTGTTTAACATCAGCGAGCAGCAACATCCGCGCGACAGCATGGACGATGTGCGTCACGAAACGCAACAAGCCATCTCCGCAGTTTTGAACGGCGAACGCTGGGTGGATTTACCGCCAGGCACTTCGCTTGTGCGAAGACTCCAACACGAGCTGGCGCGCAACGCGGAATTAATTTCTCATTCCTACGGGAAAGAACCGCGCAGGCATGTTCGCATCTTCCGCGAGTAAGCGGGATGATATAATCGTTGCGCTTTCCAAAATCCTTTCCACAAGTCTTTCATGTCTCTGCTTACATCAAAACTTCTTGATGCCTATCCCTATTCCCAATATGCCGACGCAAAATCCATTGCGCGCGGACGTTTTTACTTTAACGAGGAGCGCGTACACAAAATCAAATTTGTAAATGGCGGCAACAAAGCCATTTGTAGCGTGTCTGGCGACTCGGGAGATTATACCGTTGAGATTGAATGGGATGACAAGGATGAAGACATTTACTTCGAGTGTGATTGCCCGTACGCGGATGAAGGCAATTTCTGCAAGCACATGGTCGCTTCCGGCTTAAAGGTTAGCGAATACCTGAAAAAGATATCGGGGGATATTCAGGCGGACGATGACGACGATGATTTTGACGACGGCGAAGATTATGACGACGACGATTACGCAGACCCGTATGTATCCATAAAGCCTACGCCCAAGCCGCCTGCTCAAAAGCAAAATATTTTCTCTCCCATGCAAAACTGGCAGTACAAACTGGATAACGCCATCGCGCAAATTCCGCACACGCAATCCGTTGCGGGAGCGGGAGCGCAGAAGTACGCCGCCGTCTTTTTGATGAACCGCGAAGAATATTCCTATGGCGGCAGCAGCTTGTATTACACGCCGTATATTATCAAAGCCAAAAACTGGAAACCGCTCAGCGAAATTGATCAGAACGACAAACAGGCGGTCAACGATCTGCTTGCGTCAAACGACGAGTGGATCAAATACGGCGAGGATTTTCGATACGCATCCAGCCCGCATGGATGTATCAACCTATCGCTTGAAGCCTCGATGTTCTTCTCCAGCCTTGAACAAATGTCGCGGTATTTTGGCGGCTCGAACCTGCTGTCCTACTTCCCGCTGATGGCGCATTTTAACATTCCCATTTTTCATGTCAGCAAATATAAAAAGAAAATCTATTCCCAGATTGAAATTCTACGCGAGCCGGTGGATATTCAAGTTTCTTTCTCAAAGGAAAATGAGAACCTTGTCTTGCAGGCGGGCGTCAACGCCGACCCGCCCATTCAAGGCAAGGTGGAGACGCTTTCATATAATCCCACCTGGCTTTTGTGCGCGGATAAAATTTTTCAACTGCGAACCACCGGCGGATTAAATATTCTTTCATCTTTCCCGATCATTGTCCCCGCCCAGTACGCGGATATTTTCCGCGAAAGATATTTGCGCCGCGTCGCGGAAGTGTTGCCCATCAAAAGCGATCTCATTCAATGGCGGGACGTCGAGGCTGAAACTATTCCGCGCTTGTATTTGCACGACGATAAAGACAACGTCCTGCGCGCCGATCTTTGTTTTGGATATGGCGAAAACGAGCTCCCCGCGATCAAATCCGAAGAATCCATCGCGGTTGAAACCGTGCCAGATTCATGGGAACTCATCCGCATTCATCGCAACCGCGCGCGCGAAGAATATTTTTATCAAATACTAACCGATCCGATCTATCGCCTCAAACGTTCCGGCTCAAGCCAGCCTTTCAACGTCCTCGAACTTCGCGCCCGCGCGCATCCCTTTGACTTTCTTTTGCATAGCGTTCCAAAACTTACCGAAGCGGGTTTTGAAATTTACGGCGAGGAAAATCTCAAACTTGGCAAGATCAATCGCGCCGCGCCCACCGCGCGCGTTAACATCACCAGCGGCATTGATTGGTTCGACGTCAAAGCCTACATCGAATACGGCGATCAAAAAGTTTCGCTGCACGACGTCCGCAAATCGCTTAAGCGCGGCGAGAAATACATCAAACTCGCCGACGGTTCCGTCGGACAAATTCCCGAAGACTGGCTCGCCAAATACAAACATCTTTTTGGCATGGCGGAAGAAACCGAAGATGGATTCCGCATGGCGGATTTTCACCTGCCCCTCGTGGATCAACTGCTCGATGAGGACGCCGCGCTACAGATTCCCCCCGATCTGATTCAGCGGCGCGAAAAATTCCGCTCCTTCGAACAGATCGCTCCGCAGCCGCTGCCGAAAAATTTCGTGGGCGAATTGCGCCCCTATCAAAAATCGGGATTTGAATGGCTGCACTTCCTGCGCGAATATAAATTCGGCGGCATCCTCGCCGACGATATGGGACTCGGCAAAACGATTCAGGTATTAATTTATCTCCAGTCGCTGAAAGAGAATCGCGCTCGCGGAGCGTATCAGGATCAATCAGCGGAAAAAGAAACGCTGCTGATCGTTCCCAAGAGTCTCATCGCCAACTGGCGGCGCGAATCGGAAAAGTTCACGCCCGATCTAAAGTTCCTTGATTACACCGGCAACTTTAGAAAGAAGGACGTTGAAACGTTCAAAGATTACGACGTCATCCTCACCACCTATGGCGTAATGTTGCGCGATATTGAACTGTTAAGCAAATATCGTTTTGACGTCGTCGCGCTGGACGAATCGCAGGCAATCAAAAATCCCATGTCGCAAAGCGCGAAGGCGGCGCGTTTGTTAAAGTCCGATCACAAGATCGTGATGACCGGCACGCCCGTTGAAAATAATACATTCGAATTATGGTCGCAGTTTGCGTTTTTAAATCCCGGCTTGCTTGGCACGATGGATTATTTTAAAAAGGAATTTGCCAATCCCATCGAAAGCGCGGGCGATGAAAAGACCGCGAAGTTGTTGCGCCAATTGGTTTATCCCTTCATCATGCGCCGCACTAAGGAACAGGTCGCGCCCGAATTGCCGCCGCGCACCGAGCGCGTGATCTACACGGATATGGAACCCGCGCAGAAAAAGTTATACACGCAGACCCGTGAAAAATATCGCGCTGAACTGCTCGGCTTGATCGAATCCGACGGTATGAACGACGCGCGTTTCAAAATTCTCGAAGGCTTGTTAAGACTGCGGCAGATCGCCATCCATCCCAACCTGGTGGATAAAACCTATAAAGGCGAGGCGCCCAAATTTGAGTTTTTGCTTGAAACGTTGGAAACCCTGCAAGCCGAGAATCACAAGGCGCTGATCTTCTCGCAGTTTGTTGAGGCGCTCAAATTCCTGCGCAGGGAACTTGACGCGCGCAAAATCAAATACATGTACCTTGACGGTCAGACCCAAAAGCGGCAAGACCGCGTGGACGCTTTCCAAAACGACGCCTCGATTCCCTTCTTCCTCATCAGCCTCAAAGCGGGCGGAGTCGGACTCAACCTGACCGCCGCCGATTACGTCATCCACCTCGACCCGTGGTGGAATCCCGCCGTCGAAATGCAAGCCACCGACCGCGCGCATCGCATCGGGCAGGATAAACCCGTCATCGTCTATAAAATTATCGCGCGCGAATCGGTTGAAGAGAAAATCCTGCAATTGCAAGAACGCAAGCGGAATCTAGTCAAGCAGTTGATCGCCACCGAGGGCAGCTTCTTCAAGTCGCTGACGAAGGACGATGTGGGGGCATTGTTTAGTTGACGGCGTTTAATAGCGTGTGGATTGGACTTGCGCGTGCCGCTTAAAAAGTATTTGATCTCTTGCATAAGTAGCCACAGAGAGCACGGAGACCTTTGAGGAAAACCTCTTAACTGATGTTACGCAGTTTTGCCGAACAACGTGGATTTTCCCTCACCCTAGCCCTCTCCCAAAGGG
>JAVHOY010000140.1:2007-3142 GCA_036170295.1 bacterium | reverse complement strand
ATCCACACTTCATACCGCCACTCCAGCCGCGACTTTATGGAAGGTATTTGATAAATCAAAACAGCCGACAGAATCAATCCAGCCAGCGCAACGAGAATATTTCTAATCCGTTTAGACATAAGGGGAGTTTACCATGCGATGATGAAATGAATTTAAGATAAAACGACGCTCGCCTTTCGCCTTGACGCGCCTTTCCCTCGATATTATGATGAAAATTAACATGAACAAAACACTTCCCTCTCTTTCAGAAGAATTACGCGCAACCATGCGCGCATGGTCGGCGGGCGTGACGGTTGTCGCCGCGATGTATGAAGGCGAGCGTCACGGCATGACCGTGAACTCGTTCACGTCTATTTCGCTTGACCCCGCCATGAGCGCCGTCTCATTGCAAACAGGAACGCGCACGCATGAATTGATTTCAAAATCGCGCGCGTTTGGACTGACGATGCTCTCCGCGCAGCAAGCCAAAATATCGGAACTTTTTGCGGGACGAACGCCTGAAGTCGAAGACCGCTTCGCCGACTTGCAAACCGAGACTCTCGTCACGGGTTCGCCGCTCATCGTGGGCGGATTGGCTTGGCTTGATTGCCGCATCGTCCAAACTTTTGACGCGGGCATGAATACGCTTTTCATTGCGGAAGTTGTCGCGGCGCGAAGTTTTGGCGCAGGCGCGCCGTTGATCTATCACGACCGCCAGTATTGGAAATTATCCAAGTAACGCGATATTCATGTCGCATTGCGGGAGGCAGCAATGACCGAGAAATTAACCGACGCGGAAAAACAAATTCTGTTGCGCCTTGCGCGCGAAGCGCTGGAATTGGGCGTGCGCGGAAAAAAATTGCCGCCATTGGATTCAACGTCGCTGCCGCCGCGCTTGCTGGAAGACGGCGCGAGCTTCGTCACGCTGACCATCAACCATGAATTGCGCGGATGTATCGGCGCGCTCGAAGCCTATCAACCGCTGGCGGAAGACGTGCGCGAACATGCCGTTGCCGCCGCGCTGGAAGATCCGCGCTTTCCGCCGGTGGATGAATCCGAGTTGAGCAGGATCCATATTGAGGTGTCGTATTTAAGCGCGTCTATTCCGCTGGAGTATTCATCAAGCGAAGATTTAATTGCGCGGCTGAATCCGCAT
>JAVHOY010000140.1:0-1907 GCA_036170295.1 bacterium | reverse complement strand
CTGACAATACAATGTTTCTGGACGCAGTGGCTGCGCTGCGAAAGGGGGATAAACCGCGCGCCAAAGAACTGCTGACGCTTTTGCTTAAGACGGATCAAAATAATTCGACTTATTGGATTTGGTTAAGCGCCGCAGTGGATAACGCCAAAGAGCGCGTCTACTGTTTGCAGACCGCGCTAAGACTCGACCCCGAAAATACAACCGCGAAACGCGGCTTGATTCTGCTCGGCGCGCTTGCGCCCGATGAAACGATTACGCCGTTCGTGATGAATCGTCCGCGCGCCTGGGAGGAAAAACTTTTACTCGCGCATGAAAAACCAAAAGATAAAGGCATGAAGGCGATCACGCACAATCCCATAATTCGGCTGGCAGGGATTGCGGCGATTGTCGTCGGCTTGATCGCGGTTGTAGTTTTCGGATTTGTCCTTCCGCGTCAAACGCATTTTGTCAAAATAAATACAAGCACACCCGGACCTTCGCCGACGTACACCGCCACGCCCACAGTCTTCGGCGCAATCGGCGAGCCGACGAAAATCTCTACGGGTCCCGCGCCGTGGTCTGATTTGCTGAAAGCGCCTTATACGCCCACCGCCGTTTATATCAACACGCCGCGCGCGCCGCAATCCAGCGATCAATATCGCGTGGCGCAGGCGGCGTATGCCAAAGGCGATTGGGACGCATACATCGCCAGTATGAAGATGATCATTTCGCTTGAGCCTCAAGCGGCGGATGTTTATTATTTAATCGGCGATGCGTATCGCTTCAAAGGCGACGCGAAAAACGCGCTTGCCGCATACAACGACGCGCTGAAAATTGATCCTGAATTTGGCGCGGCGTATTTAGGTTTGGCGCGCGCCAATTTATTGGACGACCCCAAAGCGAACGTTGAAACGCTCTTTGACGAAGCGCTCAAACGCGACCCGAACTTTAGCGAAATTTATATGGAACGCGCGCGCTATTTTATTTTCCACAACAAACCCAAAGACGCCGTCATTGATCTTGACCGCGCAAACGAAATTACGCCCAATTCGCCCGAAGTGTATATGATGTACGCCAACGCTTACATGGCGCTTGAAGATAATAAGAACGCGCTCAAAGCCGCCGAGAAAGCGTACTCATTAGACATTACTTCGCCGCCGATTTATCAGATGCTGGGCGAGTTATATATCGACAGCGGACAATATCAACGCGCCGTCGAAAAACTGTCCACGCTTGTCGCGCACCAACCCGAAGACGACCAATCCCTTGCGTTGCTGGGACGCGCTTATTACGAAATGAAAGATTACAAATCCGCGCTGGAGAATCTCGACAAGGCGATGACGATTAATCGCACAGGCTTGCGAAGGTTCTACGTTTATCGCGGACTTGCCAACCTTGAGTTGAACAACATTGATCAAGCCGTCGCCGACCTTGAAAAAGCCGCTGAAACCGACAGCCGTTCCTACGATATTAACTTGGGGCTTGCGCGCGCGTATTTTATTCAAGAGAAATTTGGCAGCGCATTCTTGAAGATCGAACCCGCCAGAGCATGGGCAACGACCGACGAACAAAAGGCGCTTGTCCTTTATTGGCGCGCGCTCATCCAAGAGAAGCGCGAATTGCCTAAAGACGCGATCAAAGATTGGCAGGCGTTGCTCGCAATGGACGCGAGCGCGATGACCGCCGAAATGCGCGCCGACGCCGAGAAACATCTCAAGACGATGATCACGCCGACCATTACGCCTACGCCCACAAAGACTCCTATACCGTCGAAGACGCCGATTCCTTCAAAAACGCCCGCGCCGACAAAGACTCCGATTCCCTCAAAAACGCCTGTGCCGACGCCTACGAAGAAGCCGTGAGGTGGAACTCGCCCTCACCCTAGCCCTCTCCCGTTGGAGAGGGGACTCCCGAAGGGTTGGGGATGA
>JAVHOY010000139.1:0-3173 GCA_036170295.1 bacterium | reverse complement strand
CCCTTCGTGTTCTTTGTGCCCTTTGTGTTAAGGCTTTTTGGTAAAATAGCGTTGAAATCTTTCGCTGGAGAAAACTTTTGACAGAAACTTTGAAAGTCGTAATTCCAATGGCGGGCTGGGGAACGCGCATGCGTCCGCATACATGGAGCAAACCCAAACCGCTGGTCAGCGTGGCGGGCAAAACTTCGCTTGAACATTTGCTCGATATGTTCAAAACCTTGCCCGATCCTGAAAACACCGAATATATTTTCATCGTCGGTCCGTATCTTGGCGAGATGCAAATTCCGCCGTTCATCAAAGAGCATTATCCGAACCTCAAAGCGCATTTTGTGGTGCAGCAAGAAATGAAAGGACAATCGCACGCGCTGGCGTTATCGCGCGAATATTTAAGCGGACCCATGATGATCTGCTTTTCGGATACTTTAATGGAAACGGATTTTTCCTTCCTCGCGCGCGAAGAATCTGACGGCGTTGCCTGGGTGGCGCCCGTCGAAGATCCGCGGCGCTTCGGCGTGGCGGAAGAAGGCGCGGATGGCTGGGTGACTCGCTTCATCGAGAAGCCGCAAAGCGTGGAAAATAATCTCGTCGTTGTTGGTTGCTATTATTTCAAAAGCGCGGAAAGATTGCTCGCCGCGATTGACGAGCAAATGAAACGCGGCGTGATGTTGAAGAATGAATATTTTCTCACCGACGCGATTTCCATTATGATCGCAGGCGGCGCGAAGATTCGCACGAATCGAATCTCGTCATGGCTCGATACTGGCACGATTGAAGCGACATTGGAAACGAACAGAATTTTGTTGGAACGTTTGAACGTTAAAACGTTAGCGCGTTCGGGCGTGAAGATTATTCCGCCAGTGGCGATTCATCCATCGGCGCAGGTTGAAAACGCGGTGATTGGTCCGCATGTCTCCATCGGCGCGAATTGTAAAATTAGCGACGCGGTCGTCTCTGACAGCATTATCGAAGAAGGGACGCAGATCAAACAAATTGCGCTCAAACATTCGTTGATTGGAAAAAATTGTTATGTCGAAGGTCGCGCAAATCACGATACATCTTCGCTGAACCTTGGCGATAACAGCAGTGTTATTAACTCGTAGGACAAGGGAACTTGTCCTATTATTTTGTTGAAAATTTTGGAGGCTCAATGCAAGAAGTTAGCGAAGTACAAAGATTGGCAAAACGCGTGGCGGAATTAAAGCCAAGCGGCATTCGTAAGTTTTTCGATATCGTCGCGACGATGAAGGACGTCATCTCTCTGGGTATTGGCGAGCCCGATTTCACCACGCCCAAACCGATTCTCGACGCGGGCATCCGTTCGCTGCAAAACGGCGAGACGCATTACACATCGAATCACGGCAAACTGGAATTGCGTCAGGGCATTGCCGATAATTTGCAAAAACTTTACAACGTGAAATATGATCCCACCAGCGAGATCGTTGCGACGGTGGGCGTATCTGAAGCGTTGTATTTGACCTTCACCGCGATCCTCGAACCCGGCGACGAGGTGATTATTCCAACGCCATGTTTCGTTTCCTATCAAGCCGAAGTGATTCTTGCGGGCGGAACGCCGATTGAAGTCCCCGCGCATCTCGAAAATAATTTCACCATTGACCCCGACGATATTCGCAGGGCAATCACGCCGCGCACGAAAATTATTTTTATCGGTTATCCATCCAACCCGACAGGCGCTGTCGCGCCGCGCGAGGTGATGATTGAGATCGGCAAGATCGCGGAAGAATATAATCTCATCGTTGTTTCCGACGAAATTTATGATCGCCTTGTCTATGATTTCAAGCATGTTTGTTTTCCCGCGCTGGATGAAAGCCTGAAGCGTCGCACAGTTTTGCTCGGCGGCTTTTCCAAAGCATATGCTATGACTGGCTGGCGCATCGGTTACGCTTGCGGTCCCGCGGATATTATTCAAGGCATGGTGCGTATTCATCAATACACGATCATGTCCGCGCCGACCACCGCGCAGGACGCCGCGATTGAAGCGTTGAAATTGGGCGAACCGCATGTGCAGGAGATGGTCGCGGAATATGACCGCCGTCGTCGTTTGTTGGTGACTGGATTGAACAAACTCGGACTTTCCACCTTTGAGCCGCGCGGCGCGTTTTATACCTTCCCCAATATCCGCGCTTCGGGCATGGATGACGAGACCTTTGCCGAAACGCTTCTGCGCGAAGAAAGCGTGGCGGTTGTGCCGGGCAACGCGTTCGGTCCCGGCGGCGAGGGTTTTGTCCGCGCTTGTTATGCGACTTCATACGAGAAGATCGAAGAAGCCTTGCGGCGCATGGAACGCTTCATGGCGCGGCACGGATAAGTTTTTGAAAATATGTTTGTACGGCAGAGAAAAATAAAAAAGGGCAGTCGCAAGACTGTTCTTTTTTATTCGCTGCTTTTGCGAAATTCACCCTCATCCCCCAATGATTAAATCTGTGGCAAAATAGAGACATGCCCAAACAAACCACTCTCAGCCAATCATCCCTGCAAGATTATCACGATTGTCCGCGCCGCTTTGAATTGCGCTATTTGCAACAACTTGCGTATCCCGCCGTGGAAGCCGAACCCGCGCTTGAAAATGAAAAGCATCAACAGGAAGGCGAATATTTTCATCGCCTCGCGCAGCAATATCTCATCGGCATCCCCGCCGAAAAAGTCGGCAAGTTAGCCAACGCCGATAATCTGCAAAGATGGTGGGAGAATTTTATCAACGCAACAGACCTCCGAAATTTGCGAGACCTGTCAGGTCTTTACGCCGAAAACACTTTATCCGCGCCGCTGGGAAAGTTCCGCCTCGTTGCAAAATATGATCTCATCGCCGTTGATAAAGACAAGGTCACGATCTACGATTGGAAAACCTATCGCAAACGTCCCAAGAATGAATGGCTGAATATCCGCTGGCAAACCCGCGTCTATCGCGCCTTGTTGGCGAAAGCGGGCGCGCATCTCAACAACGGAAAATCTTTCGCGCCAGAACAAATTGAGATGATTTACTGGTTCGCGGATTTTCCTTCCGAGCCTGCGCGATTTATCTACACTGCGGATCAATACAAACGCGATTGGGACGCGCTGACCAAACTCGCCGATGAGATTTCCTCCGCTTCAAACTTTCCTATGACCGACGACGCGACGCGCTGCAACTACTGCCCGTATCGTTCCTACTGCGC
>JAVHOY010000138.1:0-3188 GCA_036170295.1 bacterium | reverse complement strand
ATTGCTTCGCTGCAAAAGGCGCAACTCGCAACGACATGTGCTTCTACGGATAATTGCTGCTGATTGAAGTATACAAGTCGCCGCATGCGCAAGCGGTGACCGTTGCGCCGCTTTTGGTCAACGTCCCTAAATATTCGCGGCTGCCGTTATGCGTAATCCATCCGCCGATGTTGAAGGGAATTGGGCTGTCTGCGACGATCCACTCGCCGTTGTATTTTCGCGCAATGTGTTCATGCGTTCCCGTGGCGTGTCCGCCTTCGCAGGATGGGTATCCGATAGGATCGCCGGCTCGCAACTCCGCGCCGACGGGCGCGCGTCCTTGAGCGGCAAGATGCAAATAGAAGATCACCCAACCTGTGCGCTCGTCGCCGTCTTTATCGAGGTCGAGCGCAAGACCGTCAACGCTTGAACGCACTACGAGTCCATCCGCCATAGCGGTGGCAAAGTTTTTTTCTTTTGCAATAAAACAACCTGATTTATCCACAGGCGGCGCAAAATCAACTGCGGCGAGCGGTTCGCCCGTTCCCCAGCCAGTATGCGGCGCGCCCGTATATGACCAAACTTGATCGTTAGGAAAGGGCAGCAGAAATTCGGGTTGTTGCAAACTGCCGGGGATGAGGACGGTTTGGTTTTTCCATGGGTCGCCGAAAAAATTTGAATAGGTCAGAATCAGCCCTTGCGGTCCGACAGCGCGCGCGTATTGTTCTCCGCCAAACATATTTGAAAAATAATATTGAAGCGCGACCGATCCCGCGTTTTGCCATGGATCGGGTCGAATTAAGATTCCACTGGTTTCTTCAAATTCAAGCGCTTTGCCGACGCGCCAACCGTAGTATCCGTTGTTGAGAATGTTTGCCGCCAGAACCAATTGAAGATAAGGCGATTCCCAATATTCGCGTTGGATGCCGAGCAGATTCTTTTTTACGGGCGCTTCGGGCAGGGTCAGCGCTCCGCCTTGATATTCGAGGACGGCGAGCAAGAGACGCGGACTGACGCTGTAATTCGTCGCGACGAAATCCACCATCTCCGCGCCGTTGCGCCATTTTCCGCTGGCGTACACGCTGTAATTTTTCAACCAACCGGGTTGCGATGCGACAAATGCCGCTGTGTTGAATCCTATTAAGGTGGGACCGTTGACAAAAGCATGGTCGGGAATAATTTTGAAGGGGGAAGCCCACAGCGCGAGAAAATAGATCGGAATTTTCATGGGCATACCGGGCGGCATGGTGGTCGCGTCGCGTGGAATTTGCGGATTTGCGGCGAAGATTTCATCCACCGATGTGTTGAAACGCGCGGCAAGAGCGGGGAGCGTATCGCCCGTTTGGGCGATGTAATCCACCCATTCGCCGGGTTTGTAAGACCTTCGCGCAGGCAGTGGAGTTTGCGCGCTGTCAGGAGTTACGCTTTGAGATGTTTGCTCAGCCGCAGGAATGTTATTCGCGGTTTTGAGATTGCATGAGGTAAGTAAAAGCGCGCCGATTAATATGGTGTTAAATGCTTGTCGTTTTTTATTCATTCTTATCGCGGAAAATATTTGACCACTTTTGACCGACAGGATCGGCGGTGACAACTAAGTCGCCTTTGACGAGTTTGCCTTCGTAGGCTTTAGCGCCTGCCACGACGCGCCAGCCGCCGATGATGAAGGGAATCGGTCCGTCGGCGGTGACCCATTCGCCGTTATATTTTCGGGCAAAGTGCAGATGCGTTCCCGTGGAAACGCCGCCTTCGCAGGATGGATGTCCGATGCGGTCATTGGTTTCGAGCCACGTTCCAACCGCGACGCGGTCTTTTTCTGCGATGTGCATGTAAAGCAAATCCCAGCCAGTTTGTTCGTAGCCGTCGCCGTCGAGGTCAACCATCACCGCGCCATGCAATGCGCGCACGACGAGTCCCGGCGCGGAAGCGGTGACCCAGGCTGTGGTGATTGAGCATCCGCTGTGCGCGGCGGCAGGAGAAAAATCAATCGCGGCATAGACGCTGTTTTTGTCGCCGTATATATCGGGGCTAATTTGTCCCCAGGCGTTGTGAGGTCCGCCGGTGAGACTCCATTCTTTGCCCGGCTCGAAGGGCAACTCAAGCGTAGGTTGATTCAGCGCGGCAGGGAAGATCGGGTTGACCGCGTCGGCGCGCGCCCACGGGTCGCCGAACATTTCCGCGTACATCGCGGGGAATCCTGAATCGGGATTAATAATCTGCTCCCATTCGGAGCGGCTGTGATTGCGCGAAAATAAATATTGAATGGCAACCGAACCCGCATTCAAGCGCGGATCGAGTCGCAACACGCTGCCGTCGGAAAATTCAAGATGGGTGAGTGTGCCTGCGCGCCAGCTATAATATCCGATGGATAAATTGTTGATTGCCCAGACCAATTGCACCGACATCCCTTTGTAGTGATAATCATTAAAACCCATTGGATAATCTTTATGAAAGTTGTCAATGGACTGTCCGCGCACCCAACGGCTTTCAAATTCCAACATGGCGAGGATCAAACGCGGGTTGATCGAATTTTCGTAGGCAAGTCGCGCAATCGCGTCGCCGCCGTCAATCCAACCGGTGGAGCCAAGATAATCTCTGAACTTGCTCAGGTAGCCGCCTTGTTCTTTCACATATCCTTGCGTGTCAAAATTCGCGGAAGTGAACGAGAAGATAATTTCCGCGTCGGGCATGATCTGAATGTTGGGCGTTGTCGCTTCGTTGATGCGATTTGGAATCACCAGCAACGCGCCGGGATCGATCAGCGTGGTTTTGGTTAAATCCGCGTCGGATGTGATTTCAGATTCCGCAACGCCGAAGCGATTCGCAACCGCCGAGAGCATATCTCCGCTTTGAGCGTAATACAAAAACGGCGCGGAGTCATACGAAGGCGTTAAGGTAGACGCGATGACGACTTGCGCGACAGCGGGCGTCGGCGTGGATGTGTACGCCGCGCGCGTTTCTTCGATGGATGGCGGCGTGGAAGTGGGGAAAACAATCGGGTTGTCTTGAATCGCAAAAGGGTCCAGCGCCGCGTATGAATTCAAAGCGTCGGGCGTCGGCGTTTGCGGAACTCCCCAAAGGGATTGCGCGGGCGTCGCGCAAGCGGATATGCTCAGCGCGAGGATGGTGAAGAAAACAAGAAAGCGATACGTCATGGATTGAATTATATCCGCCTATATTAAGGTTGGGTGAATCTCGAATATCTTGGGCGC
>JAVHOY010000137.1:0-3197 GCA_036170295.1 bacterium | reverse complement strand
TATGACAAAAACAATTCTCATCACCGGCGCGGCAGGCGGAATCGGTCGCGCAACCGTAAACCTCTTCGCTGAAAAAAATTGGCGCGTCATCGGCGTGGACAAATCTGAGTACGGCGAAGAATTTCCCGCCAGCGGACTTTTCATCCGCTCTGATATTTCGCATCCCGAAGAAATGCAATCCATTTTCGAGCAAGCGCGCGCCTTCGCTGATTCGCTTGACGCGCTGGTCAACAACGCCGCGATGCAAGTCGCAAAGCCGCTGATCGAAACCACCGTCGAAGAATGGGATGCGGTGATGCACGCAAATTTACGCTCTGTATTTTTAGGAGTCAAACTCGCGTATCCTTTGCTCAAGGCAAATGGCGGCGGCGCAGTGGTGAATGTTTCATCCGTTCATGCGATTCAAACTTCCGCGAACATTGCCGCGTACGCCGCGTCCAAAGGCGGGTTGCTTGCGCTGACTCGCGCGATGGCGATTGAATTCGCGCCCGATGCTATTCGCGCCAACGCGATTCTTCCCGGCGCGGTGGATACGCCCATGTTGCGCGCCGGACTGGGTCGTGGGCATGTCGGTCGCGGTGATATGCAAGAGCGCCTTGATAACCTCGCGCGCAAAACCGTCAACGGGCGAGTGGGGCAGCCCGCTGAAATTGCCCACGCAATTTACTTCCTCGCCGATAATGAGCAATCCTCTTTTATGACCGGTCAAGCGCTCGTCGTGGATGGCGGCGCGACGGCGCGATTGAGCACCGAGTGATGTTATACTTTTTTTATAAATCAGGAGCAAGAATATGATTACTGCATATCGTCAAAAAGTAACCGTTCGTTCTGATGGACGAATTGAAATTTTGGAGCCGATCTTCAAACCAGGCACACAGGCTGAAATCATTGTATTAGTCGAAAACGAACCCGAAAGCCAAGAGGCGATCCTTGCGCGCGTAAATGAGTGGAAGGCGTTGTTCAAGGAAACTCAAAGACTGCCGCAAGCGCAGACGATCACTGAAGAAGAAATTGCCGCTGAAATCGCCGCCTATCGCGCCGAGCAGAAACCATGAAAGTATTGATTGATACGAATGTTCTTGTCTCGGCAGTCTGGCGTGATAGAAAGCCCGAAGAATTAATCTTGTGGATCATTGCTCATCCTGCCGACTGGCAATGGATTGTTTCTTCCGAGATTATGCAGGAATATGTTGAGGTTTTACATCGAAAGAAATTTTCGTTTTCGACTGAAACTTTACATAAATGGGAAACGATCTTGGCGCGCGATACACGCCTGAAACCTGTAAGCGCCGAAGTCGATTTTCCACGCGACCAAAAAGACGCGAAGTTTTTGGAATGCGCGGTTTCTAACGGCGTTGATTTTTTTATTACTGGGGATGGCGATTTTGATGAAGCCCGTAAAATTTTGAATACGACTATTGTTTCTGTTTCAACCTTCTTAAATTTAACATCAGAGAAATGAGGGCAATGTGAAACTCTCCAACCCCGCCACGTCCATAAAATATTTATTCATCATTCTCGCCGCTGTGTTGGATATTTTTGGCATTGGCGCATTCATCTATCTCGGCGCGGATTCAGATGTTGGGCTTTGGTACGCGCTGTACGCCTTTCTCATGTTTGCCGAAGCCGCCGTTGCATTGCTCTGCGCGTTTTGGATTAAGAAAAGCCCGCGCATTTATTGGCTGGCGGCGATTCTTGTCGCGGCGAATATCATCGCCGCTATCTTTGACCAAATCGGCGCAGTGGATGTGATTTTCGTGATTTTCAACGTCGTCATCTTGTTCATCCTGCTCATCAACCGCCATGAATTTTTGGACTCCGAAATCTCCTGATTTTGGAATTTCTTTATATGAAGCAAACTCTCAAATCCATTATTCCTCAACCACTTTGGAACTTTACCCGCGACGCGTATGACTCTGCGCGCCGCATCCCCGAACTTCCCGCCGCGTATTTTCATCCGTGGCGCCGAGAAAGCATCAAACGCCTTTCTGAATTAAAAAATATTCATAAAGGCAAACGCGCCTTCATCATTGGCAATGGACCTTCGCTCAAACAAACCGATATGAGCAAATTAAAGAACGAGATCACCTTTGGCATGAATCGCGTTTACCTCGCCTTCCCCGAATTTGGGTTTTCCACCACATATCTCTGCGTCACAAACGATCTGGTCGTCGAACAATTCGTAGACGACCTCAACACGCTGACGATTCCGAAATTTATCGCCTGGCGCTCGCATTGTCACTTCAATCCCCAATTACCAATTACCCAATTACCGACATTTATCTACACTTCATACACCGGTCCGCGCTTCACCGCCGACGCGCGCCGACGCGTTTGGGAAGGCGCCACGGTCACAAACCTTGCGCTGCAACTTGCCTTTCACATGGGCGTTGAGCAAGCCATCCTTATCGGCGTGGATCATAACTTCGCCTCTAAAGGCGACGCGAATAAAACGGTTGTCTCGCAGGGCGACGATCCGAATCATTTCATGCCAAATTATTTTGGCAAGGGAATCAAATGGCAATTGCCCGATCTTGACACTTCCGAAATTGGTTACGCCTTCGCGCGCGACGCTTATCAAAAAGCGGGACGAGAAGTTTTAGACGCCACCGTCGGCGGCAAGTTAACCGTCTTTCCTAAAGTCGAATACAATTCGCTTTTCTAATTTTCAATTTACGGATCACGAATTACCAATGAAATTTTCCCGCCCTCCCCTTTGGCTTCTCTTTGCAACGCTTCTCCTTATTCTCGGCGCATTCCTGCGCTTGCTGGATATTACCGACCCGCCGCTTGATTTTCAACCTTCGCGTCAACTCCGCAATTCGTTAGTCGCCCGCGATATTTATTATTCGTTGCTTCCATCCGCGACCGCCGAGCAGCGCGATCTCGCTTCATCCTTTGCGCGTTCTGTTGGAAAGTATGAACCGCCTGTTAGCGAAACAATTGTCGCGCTCTCATATTTTGTCAGCGGCGGCGAGAATTTTTTCGTTGCGCGGATTTGGATGACTCTGTTTTGGATTTTATCTGCCATCGCGTTATTTGATCTAGCCCGCCGCGCGACTTCTCCCTACGCCGCGTTGATTGCGCTTGCGTATTATCTTGTCCTCCCATTTTCTGTCCAAGCCAGCCGCTCCTTCCAACCCGATCCGTTGATGACCTCCGCGTTTGTGATTGGAATTTATTTTCTCTATCGCTGG
>JAVHOY010000136.1:0-3207 GCA_036170295.1 bacterium | reverse complement strand
CTTCAAATGGGCGAGTGGGGAGAATTAAAGAGGGGCTTTGGATGGAAGCCTGTCCGCGTTGTGGTTGATGGCATTGGCGCGCAAATTTTGTTTCGCAAACTTCCGTTTGGATTGACGATTGGATATATGCCAAAACCCGTTGACGGTGGACAGTTATCAGTTGACAGTAATCGGTTTTGGAAAGAGATTGATTCTGTATGTAAAAAGAATCGATCTGTTTTTTTGAAGATTGAGCCTGATTTATGGCAAGACACTTTTGCCGTTAATTCATTACGAATTACCAATTACCAATTACCAATTTCCCCCCATAACATCCAACCTCCGCGTACTATCGTAATTAATATTAGCGGCAAAGAAGAAGATGTTTTGGCGAAAATGAAACCGAAATGCCGTTACAATATTCGCCTCGCCGAAAAAAAAGGCGTGACCGTCCGCGCATGGAATGACATTCAATCTTTTCACGCGATGATGACCGTCACCGGCGGACGCGATAAATTCGGCGTTCACTCGCTGGAATATTATCAACGCGCTTATGAATTATTTCATCCCAAACGAGTTTGCGAATTGTTGGTCGCAGAATACGAAGGCAAGCCGTTAGCTTCGCTCATGGTCTTTGCAAATGGCAGACGCGCGTGGTACGTCTATGGCGCGTCCAATGACGAAGAGCGCAACCGAATGCCGACGTATCTCTTGCAATGGGAAGCGATTCGCTGGGCGAAGTCGCATGGCTGCGAAGAGTATGATTTATGGGGAGTCCCCGACGAAGATGAAGCGACGCTTGAAGAAAATTTTGAGACTCGCCGCGACGGGCTGTGGGGAGTCTATCGCTTCAAGCGCGGATTCGGCGGCGAAGTTAAACGCGCCGCGCAGGCGTTGGACAGAGTCTATAATCCGCTGTTATATTGGATGTACACAAAATATGTAAATGGTAATTTGTAATTTACCAATTACGGTTTTCTTTTCATGCAAACTCCCAACCAAAACATCTGGAATCAACTCATCTCCCAACTTCCCAACCCGCACTTCTTGCAAACCTATGAATGGGCGCAGGTCAAAGCGAAGTATGGTTGGATTCCCTATTACGCCGTCTGGACGGATGACGGAAAATTCCATGTCACGACTGATTACCAATCACTAATTACTGATCGCTGCGTAGCCGCCGCCTTGATTCTCAAACGCCAAATTCTTCGGCGTGGAATGGTTGCGCGGTTGAGCGTTTTGTACAGCCCCAAAGGTCCGCTGATGGATTGGTCAAATGAATCTTTGCGAACTCGCGTGCTGAATGATTTGCAATCCTTCGCCAAAAAACAAGGCGCGATCTTTTTGAAGATTGATCCCGATGTGGCGCTGGGGCGCGGAGTCCCAAACAGCGGGGAAGATAAATCCGACGAAGTGGGCGAATCAGTGAGGTCAGATTTGACGCGCAGAGGTTGGAAAATTTCGGCGGAGCAAATCCAATTTCAAAATACAGTTCTCATTGATTTATCTGCGACTGAAGAAGAGATACTCGCGCGCATGAAGCCGAAGACGCGCTACAACGTCCGCCTCGCCGAAAAGAAAGGTGTCGCCGTGCGCGTAGGCGGTTTTGAAGATTTGCCCATGCTTTACAAGATGTACGCGGAGACTTCTGTCCGCGATGGTTTTGTCATCCGCGATGAAAATTATTACATGACGGTATGGAAAACCTTCGCGCCCAATCCTCAATCCCTAATTACGAATCGCCAATTACCTTTTGCTATTCCTCTCATTGCTGAAGTGGACTCCGAACCCGTTGCCGCCATCTTCCTCTTTATGTTTGCGGGACGCGCCTATTATGTCTATGGCATGTCGCGGAATCTTCATCGCGAAAAAATGCCGACGTATCTTTTGCAATGGGAAGCGATCAAACGCGCAAAAGCAAGCGGATGCAATGTATATGATTTATGGGGCGCGCCCGACGTCTTTGATGAAAGCGACTCGATGTGGGGCGTGTATCGCTTCAAGGAAGGCTTGGGCGGAGAAGTGATTCGCACACTGGGCGCGTTTGATTTTGCGCCGAATAAATTTTGGTATAAACTCTATGCCGACATTATGCCGCGTGTGTTGAACGTGATGCGCTCAAGAGGTAAAGAGAAGACGAAACAAGGATTAAGCGCATGACTGGTAAGTAGTAAATCGTAAATTACTATTTACCAATTACGATTAAAGGAGAACTCATGATTAGCAACATTCCCCGCATCAACTTTGCCCACTTGCCAACCCCCATCGAAGAACTTCCGCGATTGACCAAAATTCTCAACGGACCGCGCCTTCTCGTCAAACGCGACGACCAAACGGGACTCGCTTTTGGCGGAAACAAAACGCGCAAGTTGGAATTCCTTGTTGCGGAAGCGCGCGAGCAAGGCGCGAAAACGCTCATCTCAGCGGGCGCGATTCAATCCAATCACTGCCGACAAACCGCAGCCGCCGCCGCGCGTTTTGGATTCGACTGCGCGCTGGTTTTGACGGGCGAGCGCCCCAAACAATCAACCGCAAATTTTTTGCTTGACCAACTCTTTGGCGCGGAGATTATCACAGTGGCAGATCGCAAAGACCGCGACCGCATCTTGCAAGAAACTTTTGACAAAGCCGTCGCAGATGGAAAGAAGCCGTACCTCGTTCCCTACGGCGGATCAAGTCCGACGGGCGCGTTGGCGTATGCGTTTGCGGTGGAAGAATTTATGCGGCAAAATATCCACGCGGATTGGATCGTCTTTGGCACATCTTCCGGCGGCACGCACGCGGGACTTGTGTTGGGTCAGCGCATCTTTAATTTCAAAGGCAGAATTTTGGGAATCAGCATTGACGAACCTGAAATCGAGCTCAAAGCGCATGTCTCGCAACTCGCTTCACAGGCAAGCGAAAAATTCGGCGCGCGAATTAACTTCACGCCCAATGACGTCCTCGCCAACGAAAATTATTGTCAGGCGGGATATGGAGTCTTTGGCGAAGGAGAACGCGAAGCCATTCATTTATTTGCCAGCGCCGAAGGACTTTTGCTTGACCCTGTGTACACGGGTCGCGCCGCAGCAGGGATGATTGATTTAATCCGCAGAGGATTTTTCAAAAAAGATGAAACTGTTTTGTTCTGGCATACTGGCGGTCAACCCGCATTGTTTGCGGATAAGTACGCGGCGGATGTGATCAAGTAAAAAAGGTAATCGGTAAATAAGTAATTGGACGATTAGG
>JAVHOY010000135.1:1180-3221 GCA_036170295.1 bacterium | reverse complement strand
AAAAATGGAGATTAAATGTTAAAACGTACTTTACCTATTCTATTGGCTCTGGCTGTGTTGCTGACCGCTTGCGGAGCGCCAGCTGCGCCGACTATGGCTCCCGCCGATGTGCAAAACACAGCAGTCGCAGCCGCATGGACAATGGTTGCAGCGACGAATATCGCGAATCCAAGCGCTACTCCGCTTCCGCCTACCGAAGTTCCCAGCCCGACCGCGCTGCCAACTTTTACAGCCGAACCGTTGCTGATTCCTACGCTGGAGGTTCCGTCCACGCCCACAACAGCGGCGTCTACAGGAAACTGTAGCGGACCCATCAATATGGGCGAAGCGGGTCCGATGAAAAGAGTGCGAATTGAGAACAATATCAAAGACAAAATCACAGTGTCTTTGAATCTTTATGCCCCCAATTTGTTTTCTCAGTGCGGCGTTTTAGCCGTGACGGTGGCTAAAAACGGATCGGTCATCGTTGAAATTCCTTCCGGGTCGTGGTACGCGGGAGCTTATACGCCCAATCCGCCTATGCCCAATGGAGTTAGTTTTTACTTAGGACCCAGTAAGACAACCGATCTTCTTAGGTTAATTGTCACAAAAGACAAAATCAATTTTGTCGGTCCGTAAAAATACGATGAGTTATAAAAAATGGTCGCCCAGTAAATTTGGGCGGCTATTTTTTATTCTGCAGCGCTGACCTCGTCCGCTTCGCGAGACAATAACTTTCAGGAACAGAAAAATGTCCAATGAAAATAAAAATAATGAATACCTGTATAAAACTTCCAGCTATCTGCGCGCAGGACTTGCCGACGTTCAATCAAAAGTGAACGACCTCTATCGCATTGAAGAATTGCAGGATTATGTTGATATCAAAGACAATCCAATTGAGCATGTTCTCGCGGCGCTGACTCCGCTGGTGGGGCAGGTCAACGATTTTCAAGATTACGCCGAAACCGTTACGAACAGAATGACGTTAGACCTTGAAGAGGTGGATATTTACGATTTATTAGACGGCGTGATGACGATTGCCGATCAATTGTTTGAGATGAATCCCAATGTTAAACTTGAAGAAGACATCGTCGCAGACTTGCCTTCCATTGAAGCGGATTCTGCGCGCTTATCGCAAGCCTTATTAAATTTGATTCATAACGCGGCAAAATTCACCGAAAGCGGAAGCGTCACCGTGCGCGTCTCGCGCGAAGCGAACGACGTATTGTTTGAAGTCAGCGACACCGGCATTGGCGTCGCGGAAGCAAATCAAGAACTGATCTTTGAACCGTTTGAAACTATTCTCGCGGATAAGGACGACCCGCGCTTGGGTTTTGGCATTGGCTTGAAGATTGTCGAGCATATCATTGATTTGCACGACGGCGAGACTTGGTTCAAGAGCGAGGCGGGCGCGGGCAGTTCGTTCTTCTTTACCGTTCCGCTCAATTAATATGACCGCCGCTTCCGCGCTTTCAAACATTCGCGTTGTTGATTTTTCTCGCGTGCTGGCAGGACCTTACTGCACCATGCTCCTCGCCGATTTTGGCGCGGAAGTCATCAAGGTTGAAAGTCTTGAAGGCGACGATACGCGTCAATGGGGACCGCCGTGGTTGGATGGCGAGAGCGCCTATTATCTCAGCGTCAATCGCAACAAACGCAGCGTCGCGCTCAATTTGAAACATCCGCGCGGATTAGAAATCGCGCGACGCTTATCCGAAAAAGCCGATGTGCTTGTCGAAAATTTTAAGGTCGGCGGCATGGCAAAATTTGGATTGGATTACGGAACGCTTTCCAAAATCAATCCGCGATTGATTTATTGCAGCGTCACCGGCTATGGACAAAACGGTCCCTATCGAGATCACGCGGGCTATGACTTTATCATTCAAGCCGAAGGCGGGTTGATGTCCATCACGGGACCTGCCGACGGCGAGCCGCATAAAGTGGGCGTGGCGATTGTGGATATTACTGCGGGCATGTATGCCAGTCATGCGATCCTTGCCGCTCTTTATCACCGCGAAAAAACGGGCGAAGGTCAATTCATTGATATTGCTCTTTTTGATTC
>JAVHOY010000135.1:0-1080 GCA_036170295.1 bacterium | reverse complement strand
TCGCCCAGCATGGAAATATACAGGCACATGGACGGCGAATACAAAGGCAGGCGCTTATGGAAACACTATACATTTATCCAAAGCGGTTGGCTCCACTGTTACGTTTAGTTATCTCGGCGGCGGATTTGTTCTCTACTATATGGCTTGTCCCACTTGCGGAAAATTAAATATTTTCGTGGACGGCGCAAAAGTAAAAACGATCAATCAGTATGCGGCTTCCGTTCTATGGAGAAAAGTTTGGGTCAATTCCCTTTTGTATAACGGAAATCACATTGCGCGTTTTACCCATCTCAGCGGCGCGACAATTTCCATTGATGCG
The DNA here is from genome assembly GCA_036170295.1 of bacterium. Classification (GTDB taxonomy): domain Bacteria; phylum Chloroflexota; class Anaerolineae; order Anaerolineales; family Villigracilaceae; genus Villigracilis. The sequence continues at coordinate 761 of JAVHOY010000135.1, read as the reverse complement.
ATTCAAATTCTGCCGTTACAGCAACCATCCAACAGCCCGACGATTGGCGGTTGCCCCGTGTATCCCTATAACAATATTTGGAATGCGCGCGTGGATAGTTTGCCCGTTCACGCCCGCTCCGCCGCGTGGATCAATTCAATTGGAAGCGCGACTGGCTTTCACATGGACTTCGGCTCTGGCGTGTGGGCGGGCGGTCCAATTGGAATTCCGTTTAATATTCTCAGCGCGGCGCAGACGACAAAATACAACGTCTCGTTTTATTATCCTGATGAATCCGATGCGGGACCGTATCCGATACCTGCCAACCCCAAACGCGAGTGGGGTTCCGATCATCACATTTTGACTGTGGATACCGATAAGTGTATTCTCTACGAAATTTACGACGCGAGTTACGCGAGCGGAACTTGGAGCGGCGGCTCGGGCGCGATTTGGAATATGCAATCCAACGCGCTGCGCCCCGCAGGTTGGACTTCCGCCGACGCGGCGGGACTTCCCATTTTGCCGGGACTTGTCCGCTATGAAGAAATTTTGGCGGGCGAGATTAATCACGCCATCCGTTTCACCGCGAGTTCCACCAATAGTTACATCTGGCCCGCGCGTCATCTCACCAGCGGAACTTTCGGAACGCTGACCAATACTCCGCCGATGGGCGCGCGCTTCCGTTTGAAATCCACTTTTAATATTTCGGGGTATCCCGCGCAAATGCAAGTCATCTTAAAGGCGATGAAAACTTATGGAATCATTCTCGCGGATAACGGCTC
>JAVHOY010000134.1:0-3226 GCA_036170295.1 bacterium | reverse complement strand
ATTCGCCGAAAGCGCGCAACGGATGCCGACATTGGGACCGGCATAGCCTGTATCCAATTTGAGGCGATTATCAAGGCGGATATTTGCGCCGTTGCCGCCAAAAGGATTCCAACCGCCGCCGCGCGCCATGCGCGCACCAATCTTTACCAAATCTTCGCGCCCGTCAGTCGCGTCATACGGATAGAGTCCAAACAAACTGCTTGTCCATTCCCAAACGTTGCCCGACATGCCGTACACGCCGTAAACGCTTTTGCCTTTTTCATACTGGTCTACGGGAGCGGTATCGCCGACGCAGCCAGTGTAATTGGCAAAGCTGCAATCGAGCTCGCCGCCGCCCCATGGATAAACGCGCTCGTCGGCTGTTCCGCGCGCGGCTTTTTCCCATTCGGCTTCAGTCGGCAGACGCGCGCCGCGCCATTCGCAATAGGTTTTCGCCATTTTCCAATCCACAAAAAGAACGGGATAATTCGCAAAGACCGGATTGGTGAAATAAGTATTGTGCGTCATGGAACCTTGTTGCTTCGGCTTGCAACATTTAACCGGATAGACGCAAGCGTCGTACGCTTCGTTGGTCACTTCGTATTTATCAATATAGAACGCGGGAACATTCACTTTATGCGCGGGACGCGACCCCACGTCGCCGCTGTTGTCGCTGCCCATAGTAAACTCGCCCGCGGGGATGTAAACCATCGCGATATTTTTTTGGTCTTTGATTTCGGTCAGGAACGGCGTTTCGGTGGATTGAATAATTTCAGCAGTCGGCGCAATCGTTGGCTGGCTTGTTTCTGTGAGCGGAACTTGCGTGGCAGTGGAGACAATTTCCGCTTTTTGTGTGGCAGTTGAAGTTGGCGCGGCGGCAAAAAGATTTGATTTAGCGAAAAATAAAAACGCGCCGCACAGCGCAATCAGCGCGAGCGCGCCGACGCCTGCGAGGATGGGAAAGTTTCGCTTTGGCTGATTCGTTTGGGGGACGGGAGCCGCGTCGTGTTTGCGATGAATGCCCGTCATCTTTTCGCGCAGCGTTTCCGTTTTGACCAGCGACGCGAGAACTTCTCTGCCCGATAATAAATTTTGCAGCTCGTCAATAAATGCGCGCATATCGGCATAGCGGTCTTTCGGCTCTTTGGCAAGCGCCTTGAGCAAAACCGATTCGACATTTTGCGGCAGGTCGGGAATATAACGTTTGGGCAGCGGCAAGGCTTCGGTGGCTTGTTTGAGCAGAACGCCCGCGGGCGTATCGGCGGTGTAGGGTCGGTGTCCCGTGATCATTTCGTAAAGAACAACGCCCAGCGAATACAGGTCGGATTGCTTCGTCGGCTCGCCTGTCCATTGCTCGGGCGCCATGTAATCGGGCGTGCCAAGCCCTGTGCCAGAACTGGTGAGATGCGTTGATTCTTTCGCCTCGTCGCCGAATATTTTCACCAGTCCAAAATCGGTCAGCATGGGTTGACCTTTATCGGTCATCAAAATATTGGACGGCTTAATATCGCGGTTGATGATGTTGTGGTCGTGGACGTAGTCCAACGCATTTGCAATAGGAATGATCGTCTGAACGGCTTCGCGCCAAGGGATGGGTTTGCCCAGCCGCTCTTTGAGTGTGCCGCCCGATAAATATTCCATCACCAGATAGGGCGAACCGTCGTATTCGCCATAATCCAGCACGCCGACAATATTGGGGTGCGAGAGTTTGGCAAGCGATTTCGATTCGCGTTCAAAGCGTTTGAGCAGCATCTCCGTTTGATCAACAGGGAAAGCGTCGCGGCGAATGACTTTAATCGCAACCTCGCGGTCAAGGCGCGGGTCGTAAGCCTTGTAAACCGTCGCCATACCGCCCTCGCCAAGCAGTTCGATAATTTTATAACGCTCAAAGGTTTGACCAATCAATGACATAAGATTTCCTTTTTGATAAAGTGGTTTTACGCGAATGCGCTGATTATAACCCTGCTTATTCGCGCGAAATATATAAAGTCATCGGGTAAAATGGGATTGCTTTTACGCATCAGGAGAATCATCAAGTGAAATTTTCGCAGACGTTATTCCGCGCAGGACTTGGAGCCGCCATTGGATTCATCCTCAGCGTTTCAGCGGCGACTTCGTTCGATACTTCGGGCTATGCAACTATAGACCGCGCTTTTCTGATTCTCATCCCCGCGCTGGCGATTGCGTATTTATTTTTTGAAGCCTCCCCCATGCTTGAAAAACAGATCAAACAAACGCGACTCGAAACCGCCAAAATTTCCTACATTCATTATTTGCTGTCGTTTGGATTAAGTCTGCTCTTTGTTTATGGCGCAGTTGGATTTTTAGACGAGGTTCTCAAAACGTCTTTTAGCGTGATGACGTTCACCGCGATCTTGATTCCGATATTCAGCGCGCTTGGAACTTATCTTGTGCGCCGCGCGACGCGCTCGTTTCAAAACGGGTTTTTACATAAGCCGCTGAATGTGATTTTATGTCTCATCCTGCCGATATTTTTCAGCGCTATTTTATTGATCAGCGCAAAATTTCCCGCGATGTTTATTTGGGATTACGTCGCCATTCCGCAAAACTTGACGGGAATATTTTTTGCAAGCGCAATTGTTTCGGGCATGTTGGGAATCGCGGCGTTAGGTCAATTTGAAGCGCGGGGAATTTATCAAAAATTCCGCGAGACAAAATTATTTTCATTCGTCAAAGAAAACCTGCCGGGACTTTACGCGGGCGGCATGTTTTTTCTCGTCAACCTCATCATCGCGCGCGCGTTGAATCATCCTGCGGTGAGTTACAACAGCGTGATCTTTGAAACCGACGCGGGACCTTGGATGAATATTCTCGGCAGCCCCGCAAGCGACGCGATTAATCGCGCCGTACATCCGCTAGTGTTGATCACCGCTCGCCCGCTGATTCGCCTGCTGGGAATCTTCATGGGCGCGGAATGGAATCTTGCGCCAATCCTTATCGCCGCCGCGCTCAGCGGAGCCTGCGCGTTGATGGCATATCTCTTTGTCAAACGCGCAACGGGCGCGGAAACTTATGCTTTTATGTTCGCGATTCTTCTCGGCTCGACCTCCGCGCATTTGCTCTTCGGCTCGCTGACAGAAAATTACGTCTTCGGCATGACTTCGTTAATTTTTTTCTTTCTGCTCATTCAAGCGAAAGAGAATCGACTCTCAAGACTTGTGCCAATGGGCGTAATCGTTTTCGGAATCACGGTCACCAATATCGCGCAAACTGCGATTGGATTATT